>CAWUND010000212.1:0-2801 GCA_963923815.1 uncultured bacterium | reverse complement strand
GCCCCACTGCCCACCTGGGCCAGCTCGCCGCTTTGGTAGAGCTCGATCGCCCGCCGGTAGCCCTGGCTCACCACCTCCCGCGGCAGCAGGCCGCGGCGGTAGAGGGCGGTCCAGAAGGCGAAGGCCCGGCGCCCCTCGGGGCTGTTGAAGGCGGCCCGCTGGCGGCGATCCAGCAGGGTCACATCCATCTGCACCAGGCTCTCCAGCAGTTCGGCGGAGTCGTCCGGCACCACGGTGACAAACAGGGCGTAGCGGCCGGTGCGCCGCTTCACCGCCTCGGCGTAGGCGGGCACCTGGGCCCAGGTGCGCGGCGGGGCGCCGTAGCCGGCCCGCTGCAGCAGCTGGGTGTTGGCCAGGGTGATGCGGGCGGTGAGATACCAGGGGATGGCGAACTGGGCGGGCTGGCCATCGGGGCCGGCGCTGCGGCCCGCCTTCCAGATCAACGGCAAATAGCCCTGGGGCGCCTGGGGCGGCAGCACCCGCTCCAGGGGCAACAGGCCGCCCTTGCTGGCCAGGTTGGCGGCAAACAAGGGATTGAGGTTCACCACATCGGGCGCCGTGCGGGCGAACACCGCCGCCAGCAACTTGCGCTCCACCGAGCCCCAGGGCACGTCGGTCCACACCACCCGGTAGCCGGGGTTCTGCCGCTCCCAGGCGGCGATCACCCCGGACACGTAGCCGTTGAATTTGGGGGCTAGGTCGAGGGTCCAGAACTGGATGGTGCGCCGGGCCTCCGGCGGCGGCGCCGGCCGGCAGGCGGAGAGGGCCAGCCCCAGGCCGGCCGCCACGGCCGCAGCAACAACGCCGGCCCTCCTCATCCGCGCAACTCCGCCACCCGCCGCCAGCGCAACAGCAGCAGCGAACACAACACCGGTGCCAGCAGCGCCGTGATCAGGCTTTGCGCCACCAGCGTGTGCAGCCCCACCAGCGGCAGGGGCAAGGCACCGAGCCAGTGCTGCTGGAGCAGCAGGCTCACCCCCAGCAGCGCCGTGCCCAACAGGGCCAGCAACCCGAGGCTGAAGCTGCGCTCAATCGGCACCCCGCGGCGGCCGAGGCGGCCCCACCACCAACCCAACAACGCCAGGGCCGGCACGTCCGACGCCGACCCCAGGTGCAGCCCATCGAGCACCAGCCCAAGGGCCAAGCCGGCCACGGCCCCGGAGGCGGGGCCATCCACCAGGGCCCAGGGCAACAGCCACAGCACCGCCCAACTGGGGGGCACACCGCCCAGCTTGAGCAGCGCCGGCGACGCCAGGGTGAGCAGGGGCACCGCCAGGCCCGTGGCCCCACACCAGCGCTGGCGATGCAGCACCCCCATCGCTAGCGGGTCACCACCTGCACCCAATCAATCGCATCCACCGGGGCACTGAGTTGCACCACCGCATCCGGGGCGGGCACCAGCTGCTCATTCACGCTCTGCACCACGCCCACGGTGAGGTTGGGGGGCAGCAGGGTGCTGGCGGGGGAGGTGGTGATCAGATCCCCAGGGCGCACGCCGGTGTCTTTCTCGATGAACTGCAGCCGCGGCCGGGACGTACCCAGACCCACCAGCAGGCCATGGCGTTGCACCCGCGGCACCCACACCCCCAGGCGGCTGGCGCTGTCGGTGAGCAGGGCGACGCGGGCGGTGCTGGGGGTGACGCTGGCCACCCGGCCGATCAGGCCCCCCGGGGCCAACACCCCATCCCCCACGCCGATGCCGGCGGCGCTGCCCTGGCCCAGCTCCAGCTGCTGCCACCAGCCACCGGTTTCGCGGGAGATCACCGGGGCCGCCACCAAGGCCTGATCAGCGCGCTCCAACCCCAGCAGGCCCCGCAGGCGCTGGTTGTCGCGCTCCACCTGCAGCAACCGGGCCTGCTGATCGGTGCGCTGGGCCGAGCGCAGCCATTCCGACTGGGCCGACCCGGGCCAAAAGGGCCGGCTCAGCAGGGCGTAGGCATCACTGAAGCCGGCGCCCTTGCTGAGGCGCACCCCCGCCAGGGCCAGCAGCAGCAGCCACCAGGGCCAGGCCTGGAGCAGCTTCTGCAGCACAGGGACGCGCAGGATGCGCCCGGACATCAGGCTCAGGAGGCGACGCGGCTGAAGTCAGGGGTGTCGAGCACCCGCTCGAGGCGCTTGTAGTCCTCCAGCACACGGCCGCAGCCGTTCACCACGCAGAGCAGCGGATCCTCGGCCACGTGCACCAGGATCCCGGTTTCGTGGCTGATCAGGTCGCTGATGCCCCGCACCAGGGCACCGCCGCCGGCCAGCATGATGCCGCGGTCCACGATGTCGGCCGCCAGCTCGGGGGGGGTGCGCTCCAGGGTGCGCTTCACCGCCTCCACGATCACGTTGAGCGGCTCGGCCATGGCTTCGCGCACGTCGCCGGCGCGCACGTTGATGGTGCGGGGCAGGCCGGAGAGCAGGTGCAGGCCGCGCACGTCCATGGAGGTTTCGTCGTGCACGTCGTCGGGGAAGGCGGAGCCGATGCGGATCTTGATCTCCTCAGCGGTGCGCTCACCCACCACCAGGTTGTGCACCTTCTTGAGGTACACACCGATGGCATCGCTGAGCTCATCGCCGGCCACCCGCACCGACTCGCTCAGCACGGTGCCGCCCAGCGACAGCACGGCCACTTCCGTGGTGCCACCGCCGATGTCCACGATCATCGTGCCCACGGGTTCGGTGACCGGAAGACCGGCACCGATGGCGGCGGCCACGGGCTCATCGATCAGGTGCACCTGGCGGGCACCGGCCAGGCCGGCCTCACGCACGGCGCGGCGCTCCACGCCGGTGACGCCGCTGGGGATGCCGATCACCAG
>CAWUND010000211.1:0-2846 GCA_963923815.1 uncultured bacterium | reverse complement strand
CCAGTACATTTGCACCAGTTGCCGATGGGCCTTGGCGTCGCTGCGCTTTCTGGCGGTGCGGGTGGGGGATCTGGTGGTGGTGGAGGGGCCCCTCGGCCCACCGGAGGATTGGTGGGTGGGCCAGGTGATCCACGCCGAAGGCGGGGCCCGCTGCCAGGCCAACTCGCTGTTTCAGATCGCCTGCATCGACAGCGGTGTGATCCGCACCGTCAACGCCGATGCGGTGCTTGACATCCTGCAGGCTGGCCCGCGGCAGGCGTCAGGAGCGCTCCAGGCGCCGCACAATCACCCCCATCAGCACCAGGGATCCGGCCAGGGCCACCAGCAGGGCAATCGTCATGGCGGGGTGTCACAGCAGCGGCGATTCTGACCCGCAAACCGGCGAGCAGCTGGTGTTCGTGTACGGCACGTTGATGCGGGGCATGGCCAACCACCGGCACCTGGCGGGGGCGCCCTGCCTGGGCACCGCCGAGCTGGCGGGCTTTGCCCTCTACGACCTGGGCCCCTTCCCGATGGCCATCGCCAGCGGGGATCGCAGCCACCGGCTGCACGGGGAGCTCTACGCCGTGCCGCCGGCGCAGCTGCAGGCCCTCGATCGCTTTGAGGGGGCACCGCGGCTCTACCGGCGCCAGGCCGAGCCGTTGGCCGATGGGCGCAGCGTGTGGCTCTACGTGGGCCAGCCCCGGCAGGTGCGCCATGTGCAGCGGATCGCCGACGGCCGCTGGATCAAACCGCCACCAACCAGCGGCCCCCCAGGGCCAAGGCCATCGCCAGGGCCGAAGCGCTGAGCCAGGCCGAGCGGCGGTTGGCCAGCAGCCGCCGCAGCAGCACCACCGCCCAGGCCCAACCCAGCAGCACCACGGCGCTCTGGCAGAAACCAATCACGTGGGGATCGGCACGCCAAGCGGGCAGCAGCGGATTGGCAAAACTCACCGGCAACAGCTGGCCCGCCTCCGCCATCCCCAACGGCAGGTGGCGCGCCAGCAGCAGCGCCCACACCAGGGGCAGCAGGCCGTAGAGGGTGCGCCGCAGCCGCGAGGCGCTGAAGAACGGCCGCGCCAGGTGAAACAGGGCCGCCGGCAGCGCCAGGGCCAGGGCCGCAAACGCCAGCCGCGGCAGCAGGGGGCCGCTGGTGAGACTGGCGGGCGCCAAGGGCAGCCAACCCAGCAGCCGCTGCCAGTGGTGCAGGCAGAGGTCGCCGGCCAGCACCAGCAGCAGGCCCGGCTCACCCACCGGCAGCTCCATCTCCCGCTGCAGATCCGCCGCGGGCGGCCGCAGGGCCAGCTGCACCGATCGGTGCGGACAGGCCTGGGCGCAGGTGAGGCAGAGCACACAGTTGCGGTTGTCGCTCAGGTGGGCCGGATGGGTGCCCAGGGGACAGCCGGCGGTGGCCAACCCCTCGCCATCGGCGGGGCCACCCTTGAAGCAGGCGTAGGTGCTGCAGCTGCCGCTGCAGGTGCCCACCTGGGCCCGCAACTCCAGGATCGACAACTTGGCAAACAGCCCGTTCATGCCCCCCACGGGGCAGAGGTAGCGGCACCAAAAGCGCTTCTCAAAGCGCAGCGAGCCCACCACCGCCCCCGCGGTGATCAACAACAACAGGCAACTGCTCAACCAGGCCGTGTTTTGGAGGTTCCACACCTCCTCCCAGAGCAGGATGGCGGCGAAGCCGGCCGCCAGCAGGGGCGAGGCCCAATCGTCGCTGTTGCCCCGCGGCCAACGCGACGGGTTCCAACCGAGCCAGCGGGCGCAGCGCTGCACGATCTCGCCCCACACCATGAACGGGCAAAAGGAGCACCACAGCCGCCCCACCAGGGGGAAGCCCAACAGGATCAGCGGCCACCACCAGGCCCAAAACAGATTCAGGGCGCCGTTGTGGGCGCGGTCCTGGGGCCCCAGCCACAGCCACAGGTTCACCGCCACGAACAGCCAGCTCACCAGGCCAAACAGCAACCCGTTCCAGAGCCATGGGGCCCGCATCCACTCCCGCAGCTGAGGCTTCCAGCGCCAGAGGTCGAAGCGGTAGCGCTGTTGGCGCGGTTCGGTCCAAAACACGTCCTCCGGCAGCACGGCCGGCCAGGCGCCCGTGGCCCCCTCCTGGCGGCGCATCTGCTGCAACGCCCGGTAAATCAGCGTCTCCAGCTCCCGCAGGTTGTTGGGGAAGTCGTAGCTCTGCAGCCGCTTCACCACCGCCTCCGGCACCACCGGCGGCCGCGGCCAACCCAACTTGCGGCTGCGTTGGCGCACGCCGTAGCGCAGCCATTCCCCCAGGTCTTGGCGGCGCACCCGCAGCGGCGGCACGCGGATCACGGTGCAGCAGCGGTCGAACTGGGGCACCGCCGCCTCGCTGGTGAGAAACAGCCGGCCGCCGAAGCGGCGCCCCTCGCCGCCAGCGGCGCCATTGGGCTGCCAGTGGCCGTCGCGGGCCAGCTGCAACAGCCGCGGCAGCAGGCCGGCCGGCACCTGATCCAGCTTGTCGATCAACAGGGCGCCATCCCCCAGCAGCTCCAGCAGCGGTGGCTGGCCATCGCCATTGCCACCGAACAAATCCGCCCCATCAGCCCGCAGCAGGGCCCCATCCAGCCGCAGCATCAGTTGATGGCGGGCGGGCGACCCGAAATGGATCAACGCCGCCAGGTTGTCCTTCTCCAGGCCCGGTTCACCGCTGATCAACACCGGCCGGGCCGCGGCGTCGCTGGAGGCCTGGCGCACCGCCTCCCGCAACGTGCGGGCGTAGCGGCTGCTGCCCAGCACCCCCCGGCGGGCACGGCCCACCAGCAGCGGCGCCAGCCGCAGCAGATCGGCGTTGTCGAGGCTTGGGCGCGGGGTCAAACGGCTGGCCGCCA
>CAWUND010000210.1:0-2849 GCA_963923815.1 uncultured bacterium | reverse complement strand
GCCGCCTCCAGGAAGCCCACCACCGGGTATTGCAGCGCCAGCAGCCGCTGGGTGCGGTAGCGGGCGCGGCGGTGCAGGTCGATCTCGGTTTCAAAGCGCTGCTGCAGCCAGGGTTCGGCGGCGAAGGCCCGCACCAGCGGCAGCCCCGCGATCGCTTCCCCCAGGAGCGCCGCCAGCTCGCTCACCTGCTGTTGGCTCTTCTCAGCGGCCCCCATCACCTTGGCGCCAAACAGGCTCACCAGCACCGCCACCAGCGGCGCCAGCAGCAGGGTGCCCACCGACAGCTTCCAGTCGAGCCACACCATGTAGCCGAACACCACCACCAGCTGCAGGGCCGAGGGGGTGGTGTCTTGGATCGTTTTGTAGATCACCTCGCCCACCCGGTCGGCGTCTTCCGTGAGCCGGTAGGTGAGGTCGCCGGCGGAGAGCTTCTCCAGCACGCCGAAATCGAGCCGCTGCAGCCGGGCAAACAGGCTGCGCCGCAGCTCCTGGCTCACCCGCAGGGCGGGCCCCGCCAGCAGGGTGTCCTGGCCAAATTGAGCCAGCTTCTGCAGCATGAACACCGCCAGGGCCAGGCTGATCACCCGCAGCACGCGGCCGAAATCGCCGGCGCCGATCGCCGGGATCAACTGCCCCGCCAGCCAGGCCAACAGCGGCCAACAGGCCACAAACACGAGCATGCACAGCCCGCCGGCCAGCAGGGCCGAGCGGTAGGGCTTCAGCAGCGGCAGCAGGCGCCGGAAGCCGGCCGAGGGGGGTGCGAGCATCGGGGCAAGCTATCAGCGCTTTTTTGCAGACCCCCGCTGGCGATGGGCCGATCCGCCTGGATCAGTTCCTCAAATGGCAAGCGCTGGTGGGCACCGGCGGCGAGGCCAAGCTGCGGATTCAGGGGGGTGAAGTGCGGGTGAACGGCTTCCAGGAAACCCGCCGCGGCCGCAAGCTCAAGCCCGGCGACCGGGTGGAACTGGCCGGCCAGACCGTGGTCGTGACCGACAGCCTTTAGGTTTAGGGGCTGATTAACCCCTGGACGCAGTGCGCAAGGCCGTCATCGCAGGCAACTGGAAGATGCACATGACCTGCGCCGAAGCGCAGGCCTTTGCCGACGCCTTCAAGCCCCTGGTGGCCAACCTGCCGGCCGGCCGCAGCGTGGTGCTGGCGCCGCCGTTCACCGCCATCGCCACCCTCAGCGCCGCCCTGCAGGGCAGCGGCGTGCACATCTCCGCCCAGAACATCCACTGGCAGGAGAAGGGCGCCTTCACCGGCATGATCTCGGCGCCGATGCTGCTCGAGCACGGCGTGACCCACGCGATCGTGGGCCACAGCGAGCCGCGCAAGTACTACAGCGAAACCGACGAGCAGATCAACCTGCGGGCCCGCAGCGCCCAGAAGCACGGCATCGTGCCGATCCTGTGTGTGGGCGAGAGCGATTCCCAGCGCGAGGCCGGTGAGGCCGAGCGTGTGATCCGCCGCCAGGTGGAGCAGGGCGTGGATGGGCTGGATCCGGCCCGCCTGATCGTGGCCTACGAACCCATCTGGGCCATCGGCACCGGCAAAACCTGCGAGGCCGCCGAGGCCAACCGCATCTGCGGCCTGATCCGCCAGTGGGTGGGCTACCCCGAGGTGGTGGTTCAGTACGGCGGCTCGGTGAACCCCGCCACCATCGACCAACTGATGGCCCAGAGCGACATCGACGGCGTGCTGGTGGGCGGCGCCTCCCTGGATCCCGAGGGCTTCGGCCGCATCGCCAACTACCAGGTGCCCGTGGCGGCGGTGTGATCCCGCCGGGGCCACTGGTGATGGGGGTGCTCAACCTCACCCCCGACTCCTTCAGCGACGGTGGCCGGCTCAGCTCGGTGGAGGCGGTGCTGCGCCAGGCGCGCCGCATGCTCGCCCAGGGGGCCGCGGTGCTCGATTTGGGCGCCCAGAGCACCCGGCCGGGGGCGGCCATGGTGGGCCCCGAGGAGGAGCTGCGGCGTCTGCTGCCGGCCCTGCGCGCCCTGCAGCCCCTGCGGCGTGAGCACCCCCAGCTGTTGATCTCGATCGACACCTTCGAGGCCGCCGTGGCCGAGGTGGCCCTGGCGGAGGGGGCCGACTGGATCAACGATGTGCGCGGTGCCAATCACACCGCGGGCGCCCCGGGGGGCACGCTGCGGGATCCGGCGATGCTGCCGCTGATCGCGCGGGCCGGCTGCCCCTACGTGCTGATGCACAGCCGCGGCACCAGCCACACCATGGACGCCCTGGCGGTGTACGGCGATGTGGTGGCCGAGGTGCGCGCCGAGCTGCAGGCCGCCACCGATGCGGCCCTGGCGGCCGGGGTGCGGCCCGAGCAACTGATCTGGGATCTGGGGCTGGGCTTCGCCAAAACCACCGAGCACAACCTGGCCCTGCTGCGCGGTGGTTTGCGCGGCGGTGGTCGGGGTGGTGGTCCTGGTGGTGGTCGCGGCGGTGTACAGGGTCTGACTAACCCTGACCAACCCCCGTACACCTCCCCCTACCCACTCCTGGTGGGCCCCTCCCGCAAACGCTTCATCGGCGCCGTGCTGGATGAACCCCGCCCCCGCGCCCGCCTCTGGGGCACCGCGGCGGTGTGCGCCCTGGCGGTGGCCGCCGGCGCCCGGGTGCTGCGCGTCCACGACGTGGGCCCCATCGCCCAAGTGGCCCGCATGGCCCAGGCGCTCAGCCCTCGCTGACGCCTTCGATGCGGTCTTCGATCTCCTGGTAGATCTCCTGCAGCTGCTGGATGTTCTCGTCGGAGGTTTCCCAGTAGCCGCGGCCGTTCACCTCGAGCAGGGTGCCCACGATGCGGCGGAAGCTGTGGGGGTTGAGCTCCATCAGCCGCTTGCGCA
>CAWUND010000209.1:0-2853 GCA_963923815.1 uncultured bacterium | reverse complement strand
TGCCGATGATCTGCTTCAGGTTTTCAGGGGTGTCGGGCAGCATCGAGCCGCCCGCCTCGAGCCGATGGATCACATCGGCGTAGCGGTGGGTGGAGGGGGGAATCAGGGGAGCCTTGGTGCGCTCCGGGGCGATGCTGGCGGTCATGCGGAGAGCGGCGACGGGGTGAGGGGTGCGGCGGAGGCAATCACGGTGACGGCCTCACTGGAGCGCAGGGCCAGGGGGGCGGTGGCGGTTTCACTCAGGCCGGTGAGCAGGGTGGGCCAGATGCCACCCACCACCACCAGGGCGGTGAGCACCAGGGCCGGGGCACGCTCCATCCAGGTGGTGCTGGCCCAGTTGGCCGTGGCGTTGTCGAGCCGGCCAAAGCCCACCCGGTTGAACAGGCGCACCGCATACACCGCCGTGAAGCCGGAGGAGAGCAGGCACACCAGGGTGGGGATCGGATAGGCCACCCAGCTGCCTTCAAACACCAGCAGCTCGGCCACAAATCCCGCCTGGCCGGGCACCCCGGCGGCGGCCATCAGGGCCAGCAGCATCAGCCCCATGGTGAACGGCAACCCCCGCTGCGCATTCAGCAGGCCCGACAGCTCCGGAATCTGAGCCGTGCCGGTTTTGGTCTCCACCAGGCCCACCAGGCAGAACAGCAGCGCGATGATCAGGCCGTGGGCCAGGATCTGCGCCATCACCCCCTGCAGGCTCAGGGGTGTGGCCGCCGCCAGGGCCAGCAGCAGAAAGCCCATGTGCCCCAGGGAGCTGTAGGCCACCAGCCGCCGCATGTCGAGCTGGGCGATGGCGTTGAGGGCGCCGTAGATGGCACTCACCGCACCGATGGCGGCGATCCAGGGCGACCACGCACTCCAGGCGTCGGGCAGGAAACCGATGCCGAAGCGCAGCAGGCCGTAGGCCCCCAACTTCGACACGGCGCCGCTGAGCAGCATCGCCACCGGCGTGGGGGCCTGGCTGTAGGTGAGCGGCTGCCAGCCGTGCAGCGGCACCACCGGCAGCTTGAGGCCAAAGGCGAGCAACACCAGGGCCAGCAGGATGCGCTGCTGATCCGGGGGCAGGGCGTGGTTGGCCAGGGCGGCAAAGCTGAAATCCAAGCCGCCGGGGTTGAGCCAACCGAAGGCCAGCACGGCACTGAGCAGGGCAATGCCCGACACGGCCCCGTAGATCAAGAAGCGGATGGCGGCGCCGGCTCGGCGTTCACCGCCCCAGATCGCCACCAACAAGGTGGTGGGGATCAGGATCAGCTCGTAGGCCAGCACAAACAGCAGGGCGTTGCGGGCCAAAAACGAGCCCATCAAGCCCACGTTGGTGGCCAGCAGCAGGCCATAAAAGAGGCGCGGGCGCTGCTGCTGCAGCGGCGTGGCCAACACCGCCATCGCCGTGATCAACGCCGCCAGCAGCACCAGCGGCAGGCTGAGGCCATCGATCCCCAGATCCAGCCGCAGCCCCAACTTGGGCAACCAGCTGAGCGAGAGGTCGGCGGGGGGCTGGCGCCAGGCCAGCAGGCCGGCGGCCAGCTGGGCCAGGGCCGCGGCCAGGGCCGTGCGGCGCACCCACGGGCTCGCCACCGGCAGCAGCTGCAGCCCGCAGGCGGCCAGCAGAGGAATCAGGAACAGCAACAGCAGGGTCATGGGGTTGTCCGGATCAACGGGCCAGCAGCCAGGCCGACATCACCAACACCCCCAACACCAGGGAGAGGGCGTAGGCCTGGGAATTGCCGCTGGTGGTGAGGCTCAGCTGGCGGGCGCCGGCCATGGCGGCACCGCCGGTGCCGCTGCTGAAGCCATCCACCAGGGCCTTGTCACTCCAGGCGCTGAAGCGGGCCAGGCCCACCACCAAGGCCACCACGGTGCGGTGATAAAAGGCCTCGGTGTGCATGTCTTCCGCCAGCCAGTGCTGGATGCCCCCCAGGCCGGCGGGCAGTTCCGCCAGGGGATGGGGCCGCAGGTAAAACCACAGCGAACTGCCGGCCCCCAGCAGGGTGGAGGCCACCAGGGGCCAACCCAGGGGTCCCCAACCCGGCAGCGGGCTGAGCTGGTACACGCCCAGGTGCAACAGCAGCTGGGGGATGTGCAGCACAAAGCCCATCAGCACCAGGGTGGGCAGCACCATCAGCCACAGCACCTCGGGGGAGCGCACCGTGAACGGCTTGGGCACACCGCCCCAGATCAGGCCGAACACGCGCATCATCGAGGCGCACAGCAGGGTGTTGGTGATCAGCACCAACCCGCCGATCAACACCGGAGCCTTGCTGGCCATGGCCAGCTCCAGCAGCTCCCTCAGGGCGGCAAAACCGCCGAAGGGGGGCAGCGCCATCAGGCCAAAGGCCCCGGCCAGGAAGGCCATCCCGATCAGCGGCCGACGGCTCCACAGGCCCCCCAGCTGGGTGAGGTCTTGGGTGACATTGCTGATCACGATGGCGCCCACCGCCATCAGCATCACGGCCATCGGCAGCGGGTACACCAGCAGCAGGTGGTCGGCCACCTCGATGCCCCCCAGGCCCACCGCCACAAACAGCAGCCCCAGCCAGCTGCTCACCAGGAAGCTCATGGCCCGCTTCACATCGATCTGCCCCAGGGCGATCAGGGCCGCCACCAGGGCCGTGGTGCCGCCCACCACCACCAACACCCCCTGCACCAGGGGGCTCAGGGCGATCAGCGGTTCGAGCCGCAGCAGCACCCAGGCACCGCCCAGCACCACCACGGAATTGCGCAGCACCGTGGAGGGCAGCGGGCTCTCCATCGCCTCATCCAGCCAAAGGTGCAGCGGGATCTGGGCGCACTTGCCCATGGGGCCGGCGATCAGGGCCAGCAGGATCAGCTGGAAGCCGGCGGGCAGGGGCTGGC
>CAWUND010000208.1:0-2860 GCA_963923815.1 uncultured bacterium | reverse complement strand
GGCTGAGGTTGATCCTCAACAGGGTTCAACCTCGGTTGACCCGAAAAGCCCCCGCTCCGGCGGGGGCTTTTTTGTGGGCTCACGCACCGGCGGGATCGCTAGGCCTTGATCCAGGCGACTGGCTTGCGCCGGTTCGGGTACAGCTCACGGCAGAGCGCACACACCCGCCCATCGCAACCGCGGGCGGTGCAGTGTTCGCGGCCGTAAAAAATGATCTGCAGGTGCAGCTTGTTCCAGGCCTGTTTCGGAAACAGCCGCTTGAGATCGGTTTCCGTGCGGGTCACACTCACGCCGCTGCTGAGGCCCCACCGCTGCGCCAGACGGTGGATGTGGGTGTCCACCGGGAAGGCGGGCACCCCAAAGGCCTGTGCCATCACCACCGATGCGGTTTTGTGGCCCACACCCGGCAGGGCCTCGAGGGCGGCAAAGCTGCGCGGCACGGCGCCGGCGTGGCGCTCCAGCAACAGCTCCGCCAGGCGTTTGACGTTGCGGGCCTTGGTTTTGGCCAACCCCAGCTGGCGGATGTGGCCCAGGATCGTGGCCTCGGGCAAGGCCGCCATGGCCTCAGGGTTGGGGCCCGCCGCAAACAGCGCCGGCGTCACCTCGTTCACCTTTTTGTCGGTGCACTGGGCGCTCAGCAACACCGCAATCAACAGCGTGAAGGGATCGCTGTGGTCGAGGGGCACCGGGGTTTCGGGATAGTGCTGCTCGAGCCTCTGCATGATCAGAGCGGCACGCTCCTGCTGTCTCACCGGGCCCCAAAGCTGCAACCTGAGCCCAGTTTGTAGGCTCAGCCCAGCGCATTCGGCCCATGGGCAGCAGCTTCGGCGACCTTTTCCGGATCACCACCTTCGGGGAGTCCCACGGGGGCGGTGTGGGCGTGATCGTGGATGGCTGCCCGCCACGGCTGGAGCTGGATCTGGAGGCGATCCAAACGGAGTTGGATCGGCGCAAACCGGGCCAGAGCAAGATCACCACCCCCCGCAAGGAAGACGACCGGGTGGAAATCCTGAGCGGCCTGCTGGATGGGGCAACCCTGGGCACGCCGATTGCCATGGTGGTGCGCAACAACGACCAGCGCCCCCAGGATTACAAGGAGATGGAGGTGGCCTTCCGCCCCTCCCACGCCGACGCCACCTACCAAGCCAAATACGGCATCCAGGCCCGCAGTGGCGGCGGCCGCGCCTCCGCCCGCGAAACCATCGGCCGGGTGGCTGCAGGAGCCATTGCCAAGCAACTGCTCGCCAAAACCCATGGCACCGAGGTCATTGCCTGGGTGCAGCGGATCCACACCCTGGAGGCCCAAGTGGATCCCGCCCAGGTGAGCCTGGAGGCGGTGGAGAGCAACATCGTGCGCTGCCCCGATGCCGCCATGGCTGAGCAGATGATCGAGCGCATCGAGGCGATCGGCCGCGATGGCGACTCCTGTGGTGGCGTGATCAGCTGCGTGGTGCGCCAACCGCCCGTGGGGCTCGGCATGCCGGTGTTCGACAAGCTGGAGGCCGACCTGGCCAAGGCCGTGATGTCGCTGCCGGCCACCAAGGGCTTTGAGATCGGCTCAGGGTTCGGCGGCACGCTGCTCAAGGGCAGCGAACACAACGACGCCTTCCTCCCCACCGCCGACGGCTCCCTGCACACGGCCACCAACAACTCGGGCGGCATCCAGGGCGGCATCAGCAATGGCGAGCCGATCCTGATCCGGGTGGGCTTCAAGCCCACGGCCACGATCCGCAAGGCCCAGCAAACGATCAACGCCCGCGGCGAGGCCACCACCCTCGAAGCCAAAGGTCGGCACGACCCCTGCGTGCTGCCGCGGGCCGTGCCGATGGTGGAGGCGATGGTGGCGCTGGTGCTGGCCGATCACCTGCTGCGCCAACAGGGTCAGTGCAGCCTCTGGTAATGAGGCCACACCAACCCTGAGCGAGCGGGCTGAGCGCGGGTTTAGCGCACCACCGTGAGGCTGCCGGAGCCGTTGGTGCCGGGCACCGATGCCGCTGCGGAGCTGGCGCTGAGGCGGCTCACCGCCTTCGCCATGCGCTTGGCCACCGACGAACCCGACGACTTGGCCTTGGCCGCGGTGGAGGGCTTCACGCTGGTGCTGCCCTTCACGGCGGTTTTGCGCAACGGATTGCGGGCCGCGGTCTTGGCGGCAGGCCGGGCCTTGGCGGCGGGCTTCGCAGCGGGCTTGGCTGTCGCCACAGCCTTCTTGGCCACCACGCGCTTGGCGGCAGACTTCACCGCCGGCTTGGCCTTGGCCGCCACGGCGGGCTTGGCCTTGGCCACCGGCTTGGCCTTCACCGCAGGCTTGGCGGCGGGCTTCTTCGCCACGGCTTTTTTGGCCACTGCTTTTTTCGCGACAGCTGTCTTGGCGACAGCTTTCTTCGCGACGGCTTTCTTGGCGGTGGCCTTGCGGGCGGCCGGCTTGGCGGGGGCGGAGCTGCGGGCCCGGTGGCTGAGGATCAGCACCCACTCGGCATCGCTGATGTTGGAGGGCTTGCTGCCGTGGGCATTGGCGAGCTTGGCGGCCTTCTCGATGTCAGCGATCAGGTTTTTCCACGAGGTGGCGAAGCGCTTGTCGGATTGCGACTTGGCACCGCTCTCCACGAGAGTCTCAACCACGCCCGCAGCAGATACTTTCTTGCGGCGGCGATTGAAGATCTCCTTCTGAAGCTGGGCGATCAAGGCATCGGCCTTGTCGCTCAGCTTGACCGTGAGTTGAGACATACAGGAAATGACGTCTATCTCAGGGGTAGCACCACAATCTCAAAAGTGACAACAATCCCCTTGCCGGGATCGTCGAACGGGCGCTAGGCGTCCACCCGGGAACGCAGCCATGCCAGCAGTGGTTCGAGCCCTGGGC
>CAWUND010000207.1:0-2861 GCA_963923815.1 uncultured bacterium | reverse complement strand
TCCAGGCGCAACAGATCGCCGCAACGCACTTGATCGGGCGGCAGCAGCTGCTCCACGCCGGCGCGCAACAGCCGCACCCGCGGTGCCGATAGCCGCGCCAGCTCCGCCAAGGCCCGCTGGCTGCGGCGTTGCTGGCTGGCATCCAACAGGCTGATGCCCGCCACAAACACCATCAGGATCAACGCCTCAGCCGGTTCGCCGATGGCGAGGTAAACCAGGGAGCAGGCCAACAGCAGCAGGTTGGTGGGCTCCAGCAGCGCCATGGATCCACCTGGCCAGCACTGCTTTGAGGTTGACGGGCGCAGGGGTGGCCGTGCTGCAGCAATGGGCGGCAAAGCTGCGGCTCAGGCGTATGGCACGCCGCCGGGGGCCAAACAATGGCCGTTTAGCGGCCATGCCCTATCTCTTTTCCTACGGCACCCTGCAGCAGGAGGCGGTGCAGCTCAGCACCTTCGGGCGATGCCTGGTGGGGGATGACGACAGCCTCACGGGGTATGTGCTGGGGCAACAGCCCATCGCCAATGCAGCGTCGGTGGCCGTGAGCGGCAGGGCCCTGCAACCCATCGCCAAACACACGGGCGATCACCACCACCACATCCCAGGCACCGTGTATGCCGTGACGGAGCACGACCTCAAGCTGGCGGATCGCTATGAAGTGGAGGCCTACCGCCGCATCCACGTGACGCTCGAATCCGGGAAGCAGGCATGGGCGTACGTGGAAGCCTGAGGTCGGCAGCACACCGTGCAGGTTTCCGCGTCACAACCGATCTGGGCACTGACGATTCCCGAGGCCCTCGAGGCGCTGCAAAGCAACCCTGAGGGGCTCAGCAAGGCAGAAGCCCAACGGCGGTTGGAGCGTTTCGGCCCCAATTGCCTCCCACCGCAGAAGCACCGGCCTTTGGTGCTGCGCTTCACCGATCAGCTGTTCCACTTCATGGCGCTGTTGCTGTGGGTGGCGGGGAGCTTGGCCTTCATTGCGGGGGCACCGCAGCTGGGGTGGGCGATCTGGGCCGTGATTTTGATCAACGGCGTGTTCTCGTTTTGGCAGGAATTCAAGGCGGAGCGAACTCTGCAAGCCCTGGCCAAGCGGTTGCCGCAGCAGGTGAAGGTGTGGCGCGATGGCCAGCTGCAGCAGCTCAGTGCGGAACAGTTGGTGTGTGGTGATCGGGTGCTTTTTGAGGAGGGAGACCAAGTCCCCGCCGACTGTCGCTTGCTCGAGGCCAATGGGCTCTATGTGGATCTTTCTGCCCTCACCGGTGAATCCCTACCGGTGGCACGCAGCGCTGAAACTCAGTTGAGCACTGGGGTTGCATCGCGCGACTGCAACAACGTGGTGCTGGCCGGAACCTCGGTGGCCTCCGGCCGTGGGGAAGGAATCGTCTACGCCACTGCAGCCGAAACCGATTACGGCCAGGTGGCACACCTCAGTGCCGCCACGGCACGCACCATCAGCACCCTTGAGGTGCAGATCCAACACATCGTTCACACCATCACGCTGATCGCCTTAAGCACCGGGGCGCTCACCTTTGCCATCAGCGTTCTGGTGGAGCGCATGGCTCCCCTGGAGAGCCTGCTCTATGCGGTGGGGATCATCGTGGGGTTTGTGCCCGAGGGCCTGCTGCCGCAGGTCACCCTCACCCTGGCGCTGAACGTGCAGCGGATGGCGCGCCGCAAGGCCCTGGTGCGGCGGCTTTCGGCGGTGGAAACGCTGGGTTCGGTGAGCGTGATCTGCTCCGACAAAACCGGCACGATCACCCAAGGGCGCATGGCGGTGGAGGAGCTGTGGCTACCCAAACCCAGCGACGCCCAGCGTGGGGTGTTGCTGCTGGCCGCCAGCCTCTGCTCCAACGCCCGTCTGGAGCACAACGGCGACAGTCCTGAACCCTGGCGCGCCAGCGGTGACCCCACCGAAACCGCCCTGTTGGTGGCGGCGGCGCAAGCGGGGCTCATTCATGGCGAGCAGCAGCGCCGGTTTCCGCGGCAGCGTGAGTTGCCGTTTGATTCCCATCGCCGCCGCATGACGGTGGTGATCGATCAACCCGAACCGATCGCCGGCCTTGGGGTTGGCAATGGCGGAGCCTTGGCAATCACCAAAGGCGCTCCGCTGGAGGTGTTGGCGCTGTGCGGGGCCTGGTTGACACCCGAGGGGCCCCAACCGCTCACGGATACGGCGCGGCAAGGGGCGATCGCCGCCAACAACAGCCTGGCGGCCAAGGGCTTTCGGGTGATCGCCGTGGCCCTGCGCCAGGGGGATGGCCAGCTGCAGGCGCTGCTCCCCGAAGCGCTGGAACAGGAGTTGGTGTTGGTGGGGCTGATCGGGCTCTACGACCCACCGCGCCCGGAGGTGAGCGAGGCCATCCGCCAATGCCGGCAGGCGGGGATCAAGGTCACCATGGTGACCGGTGACTACGGCCTCACCGCCGAGGCCATCGCCCATCAGATCGGCCTGCTGGAGCCCCCCGCCGAACCGGGGCAACGCTCCAGCGCCGATCCCGTAAGGGTGATCGAAGGCAGCAACCTCGCCCACCTCAGTGATGTGCAGCTGCGGCGGTTGCTGAAATACCGCTCCCGGCTGGTGTTTGCGCGCATGGCACCGGAGCAGAAGCTGCGGTTGGTGCAGGCCTACCGCGACCTGGGGGAGGTGGTGGCCGTCACCGGCGATGGCGTCAACGACGCACCGGCGCTGCGGGCCGGCGATGTGGGGATTGCCATGGGCGCCAACGGCACCGATGTGGCCCGTGAAGCCGCCGACATCGTGCTGCTCGACGACAACTTCGCCACCATCGTGGAAGCGGTGCGCTTCGGGCGCGGCGTGGTGAGCAACATCCGCAAGTTCATCACCTACATCCTGGTGGCGAACC
>CAWUND010000206.1:0-2875 GCA_963923815.1 uncultured bacterium | reverse complement strand
AACCCGCCGGCAGCCCCCTTGCCCGACTGGATCCCCAACAGCTGGACCCTGCTGCTGCCCGGCACCGCCCTCTGGGCCCTGGCCGTGTACTTGCCCCTCAGCGGGCCCCTGAGCCGGCTGGAGGAGGCCCTGGCGGCTGGCCCACTGGCGGAAGACGCCCAACAGCTGCTGTTGGTGGCCAGCAGCCTGCTGCTGGCGTTGGCCGTGGGCGCCCTCACCAACCTCGGCCTGGGCTGGGCCCTGGGGCCCGGTTGGGGCACCAGCCTGGGGTTGATGGCGGCGCTCTATGGGCTGTTTTGGGGCCTGGCGGCCAGCCGCAACGGCTCGGATTAGGGCCCTGGCCTCAGCGGCGCCAATCGAGCCAAGGGAGCCCCGGCACGATGGCCGGCACCCGGGCCCGGTAGGCGGCGTAATCGGAATGAATGGCGAGCAAGTGGAGCTCCTCACGGCGGGCCTTGCCGCCCAGCACCGCGCACAACCCCAGCAACAGCGCCAGGTGCAGCAGGCTGCCAAAAGCCAACACCACCCCCAAGGAGCAGATCAGGATCGCCTGGTAGAGCGGGTGGCGGCAGCGGCCGTAGGCACCGGTTGTCACCAGGGCGGCCCCGGGCTTGGGATCCGGCAGGGGGGTGAGGCTGGGGCCGAGCCGCCAAAAGGCCTGGGCGGCCAGCAACAACCCCGCCACAAACAGGGCCACCCCCACCAACGCCAGGGGCAAGGGCCAGGCGTAACCCCAGCTGCCGGGGGCGGGCCAGGGGGGCAGCAGGTGGGCAGCGATCAGGCCCAGCTGCGCCAGCAGCCACCACTCGCCGCGGCGGTTGTCGAGCCAGCCGCCCCAGCTGAGGCCCCAGCCGCTGAAGGCGGAGCCCTCAGGTGGGGATTTCGGCGAGCGGGTCGAGGTCGGGTCCATCGGTTTTGCCGGCCAACACCAGTCTGAGCAGCACCGGCGCCAGGAAGGTGGAGCCGATCACCATCAACAGGATGGCCGCCTCCAGGGCGGGGCTGAGCAGCTTGGCCTGGGTGCCCAGCCCCAGGAAGATCAGGCCCACCTCGCCGCGGGGCATCATCCCCAGGCCCACCACCAGGCGGTTGGTGGGCTGATCCGAGAGAAAGCTCCAGCCGGCGGCCACCTTGCCGGCGATGGCCACCACCAGCAAAAACCCGGCCACCACCAGGCCGGCCCGGTTGGCGGGGTCGAGGGGGTTGAGCACCGAGAGGTCCATGCCGGTGCCGATCAGCACAAAAAAGATGGTGGCGAACAGGGCCACCACCGGCTTCACGGCCGTTTCGATGGCGTGGCTGTGGCGCGAGTTGCTGAGGATCAGGCCCGCCGCGAAGGCCCCCAGGGCCGCCTCCAGGCCGATGGCGGTGGCGGCGAAGCAGCAGAGGGTGAGCACCACAAACGAGGCCACGATCGTCTCGCCGGGGGCCTTGAGCCGATCCAGCAGCCAATCGAAGGCGGGGGCCGCCGTGCGGCTGAGGCCGATGGCCGCCACCACAAACACCACCGCCGCGGCCACCAGCTTCAGGATCGGGCCGATCTCGAGGCTGCCGCCCCCCGCCAGGCTCACCACCACCGCCAGGATCACGATGCCGAGGATGTCGTCGAGCACGGCGGCGCCGATCACGATCTGGCCCTCGCGGGAGCGCAGCATCTTGAGCTCGCCGAACACGCTGGCGGTGATGCCGATGCTGGTGGCGGTCATCGAGGCGCCGGCAAACACCGCCGGGATCACGTCCACATGGAACAGGGCCATCAGGCCGGCGGTGCCCAGGGCAAAGGGCAGCGCCACCCCCGCCACCGCCACCGTGGTGGCCTGGGCCCCCACCGCCACCAGCTCATCGAGCTCGCTCTCCAGGCCAGTGAGAAACAGCAGCGCAAATAGGCCCAGGGTGGCCACGGTTTGCAGGCTGGGGAAGCTGTCGGCGTAGAGCTCCGCCACCCCGGAGGCGGGCACATCCGCCAACGAACCGATCAACCCCAACAGCCCCTGGCTCACGGCCGCCTGGGTTTCCGGCGGCACGATCAGGTGCAGGCCCGAAGCGCCGATGATCACGCCGGCCAGCAGCTCCCCCAGGATCGTGGGCAGCTGCCAGCGCACCAGCAGCTCCGCCAGCAGGCGGGCCGCCACAAAGATGATCAGAAACCGACCCACGTTGATCAGGGTTTCGGCCACCTCGAGCTGATGGGCGCCGATCTCGGGCATGGGGGGCGTGGGGGATTCAGCACGAGAGTCTCGCCCCGGGGGGCCAGAACCTGTGGCCACGGCTACCTTCCGGCCAGACACCCCAGGGGTTGCCCACGCCATGACCGTCAGCCTGGAGCTGGTGCACCGCTGGTGGCAGGCGGCCAACTACCTGGCGGTGGGGATGATCTACCTGCAGGACAACCCCCTGCTGCGGGAGCCGCTGCGGCCTGAGCACATCAAAAACCGCCTGCTGGGCCACTGGGGCTCCAGCCCGGGCCAAGCGTTCATCTGGGCCCACGCCAACCGGGTGATCCGGGCCCACCACCTCGACATGATCTATCTCTCGGGGCCCGGCCACGGCGCTCCGGGGGTGCTGGGGCCCACCTACCTGGATGGCTCCTACAGCGAGATCTATCCCGACAAATCCCAAGACGCCGTGGGGCTGCGGCGCTTCTTCAAGCAGTTTTCGTTTCCGGGCCACATCGGCAGCCACTGCACCCCGGAGACCCCCGGCTCGATCCACGAGGGCGGTGAGCTGGGCTACGTGCTCTCCCACGCCTGCGGCGCGGTGTTCGACAACCCCGAGTTGATCGCCCTGGCCTGCGTGGGCGATGGCGAAGCGGAAACCGGCCCGCTGGCCACCAGCTGGCACATCAACAAATTCCTCAACCCGGTGAGCGACGGCG
>CAWUND010000205.1:0-2875 GCA_963923815.1 uncultured bacterium | reverse complement strand
TACACCGTGGTGGAGGTGGTGCCGGGCCTGGGCCAGGTGCAGCTCTACCGCCTCTCCGGCCAGCGGCAGGTGCCGGTGCTGGTGGATGGCGCTGAGGTGGTGGCCGATTCCAGCGCCATCGCCCTGCATCTGGAGCGGTTGCAGCCGGAGCCGCCGCTGCTGCCCGCCGACCCGGCCCTGCGGGCGCAGGTGCTGCTGCTGGAGGATTGGGCCGACACCGCCCTGGCGGCTGGGGCCCGATTGGCCCTGGTGCAGGCCGCCGCCGCCGATCCGGTGTTGCGCGCCGGCCTGTTGCCCGAGGCCACCCCAGCGCCGCTGCGCTCCCTCACGGCGGCCTTGCCCGCCGACCTGCTGCGCGGTGTGGGCCAGGTGATCGACCATGGCGGCCTGGAGCAACTGCGCCGCAACCTCGATCAGCTCTGCAGCCTGGTGCAGGTGCGCTCCCACCTGGTGGGGGATGCCCTCAGCCTCGCGGATCTGGCGGTGATGGGCCAACTGTCGCTGCTGCGCTTCCCCGAGAGCGCCGGAGCGCCGTTGGCGGGGCGGGGGGTGCCTGGCCTGGCGGACGATCCCCAGCTGGCGCCGCTCTGGGCCTGGCGTGATCGCCTCGGTGCCCAGCTGGGTCGCCCCTAGGGCGCCAGGGTGTTGGGCTCGCGCTCCAGCAGCAGCGTGCCGCTCCAGTTGCCCAGGGCCTCGGCCGCTAGCCCCTGGCTTGGGGATCCGTAGCGGGCCTGCCACTGCTGTGCTTCGATCCGATCCGGGTTGATCAGGCGGTAACGGCTCAGGGTTTCCACGCGGCTCACCCGTGGATCCCCGGGGCCATGCAGCACCTGCAGGGCCAATTCATCCGCCAGAAATAGATCGGCCTGGGGTTGTGCACTGAGGCGCCCCACCACGGTGGATTCCAGCCGCTGATCGCCCGCCAGCTCCGCCAGCTGGCGGTTGGGGTTGCGGGGGTCGTCGCGCACCGCGATCAGCTGCTCACCGAGCAGGGCCCGGCCGATGGCGTTGGCGTTGAAGGCCCGCTCCCCCACCACCGGCCCCCGGGCGGTGGGGTGAAAACGCACGCTGTAGTGCAGGTCGGGCCCTTGGCCCGTGGGGTCGTGGCTGGTGGCCCGCCACTGGCCGTTGAACCAGGTGGGATACAGCAGGTCGCCGCCGCGGCGGGGCCGCGGCAGGGGGGCCGGCAGGCTCCAGGCCGGCCAGGCCTGCAGCCGCTGCTCCAGCGGGCCATCGAGGGCCTGGGCTGGGGCACCGCCCCAGATGAGCAACCAGCCCACAAGCAGGCTCAGCAGCCAGGGGGCAGACAAACGGGGCAAGGGGCGTGGCAGGCTGCGGCGATCCTGGCGGACCCCCGGGGCTGCCGCTGCCCTTGCCCTGCCATGTCGGATCCCCTCATCCGCGAGTTGGATCATTACGTGGTGCTGGAGCCCGGCCGCGCCGAGCAGTTGCTCTCCGCCGCCGAGACGCTGCCCTGGTTGGAGCGTCAGCTGGCGCGGCTGCAGGAGCCCCCCGCGGATCTGGCGGAGTTGCCGGATGCGACCACGCGGGCCCAGCGCCTGCTGGAAACGGCCTGCGAACTGGAACTGGAGCCCGGCGTGGCGGTGCAGTGGTTTGCGGTGCGGCTGGAGCCTCCGAGCCTCAGTTGATCGAGCGGCCCCGTTCACCGGCCTCATTCACCACCTCCAGGCGGTGCTGGGGCGGCGCGCTGCGTTGCTTGATCACCGTGGGGAGCGCCTCCAGGATTTGGGCCGCCACCTGATCGGCGGGGCGGCCGTCCTGCTGGATGTGCAGGTCGGCCTGGGCGTACAGGGGCCGGCGCTGCTCCAGCAGCTCCGCCAGCCGCATGGCCGGATCGGGAGCGGCCATCAGAGGCCTGGGGGTGGGGTCCGCCGCCAGCCGCTGCAACAGCAGGGCCTCGGGGGCATCCAGCCAGATCACCACCCCCTGCTGCAGCTGGCCCCAGTTTTGAGGTTGGGTCACCACCCCGCCGCCGGTGGCCACCACCAGCGAGTGCCAGCTGGCGATCTGATTGAGCACCGCCGCCTCCAGGCGGCGAAACCCCGCCTCCCCCTCGCTGGCGAAGATCTCGGGGATGGCTCGGCCCGCCACCTGCTCCAGGCTGGTGTCGGCATCGAGAAAGCGATAGCCCAGCTGCTGGGCCAGGTGGCGGCCGGCACTGCTCTTGCCGCTGCCCATCATCCCCACCAGGTAGAGGTTCAGCCCCTCCAGGCGCTGTCGCAGGTCGCTGTGGGGGGCAGTCATCGGGCAGCAGCCAGGCCGGCGGCCAACCTTCTTAGGATGCGCGATCACCACACGCGCTGTCATGACCCCGCCCGTGATGGCGGCGCCCCCGGCGAGCCCGGTGCCCGCCCCAACCCTCTCCCATGGCCAGGGCAGGCCCTGTGTGATCACCCGCCGGGCCACCTTCAGCGCCAGCCACCGCTATTGGTTGCCGGAGCTGAGCCCGGACGCCAACGCGGCCCGTTTCGGCGCCTGCAGCCTGGAGCCCGGCCACGGCCACAACTACGAGCTCACCGTGGCCATGGGCGGCGGGCTCGATGCCGATGGCATGGTGCTCAACCTCTCGGAGGTGAAGCACGCCATCCGGGAGCAGGTGACCGGCCAGCTGGATTTCCGCTGCCTCAATGGGGTGTGGCCGGAGTTTGATCTGCAGCGCCCCGAGGGCATGCTGCCCACCACTGAGGCCCTGGCCTTGGCGATCTGGCGGCGTCTGGCCCCCCACCTGCCGCTGATGGGCCTGCGGCTGCACGAAACCGACACCCTCTGGGCCGATGTGCTCGGCGATTCCATGGAAGCCTTCCTCACCATCCGCACCCACTTCGCCGCCGCCCACCGCCTGGCCCGGCCGGAG
>CAWUND010000204.1:0-2880 GCA_963923815.1 uncultured bacterium | reverse complement strand
GGGGTGATCACCAACCTCAAGGAGCGCTTCCCCAAGGGCCTGCAGGTGGAGGTGCTGGTCACCCGCGAGCAGAACGCCGACGGCATGGTGACCGTGAGTGCCCGCGCCCTGGCCCTGCGCCAGAGCTGGGAGAAGGTGCGCGCCCTGGAGAAGGAGGGCAAGGTGCTGCAGGTGAAGGTGAACGGCTTCAACC
Source organism: uncultured bacterium (assembly GCA_963923815.1). Taxonomy (GTDB): domain Bacteria; phylum Cyanobacteriota; class Cyanobacteriia; order PCC-6307; family Cyanobiaceae; genus Vulcanococcus. The sequence continues at coordinate 2,687 of CAWUND010000204.1, read as the reverse complement.
GCGGCGGTGTCACCGCTGATGTGGAAGGCCTGCGGGGCTTCATTCCCCGCTCCCAGCTGCAGGAGGGCGAAAACCATGAGGCCCTGGTGGGCAAAACCCTGGGTGTGGCCTTCCTGGAGGTGAATCCCGAAACCCGCAAGCTGGTGCTCTCGGAGAAGAAGGCCGCCACCGCCGCCCTGTTCCAAAACCTGGAGGTGGGCCAGCTGGTGGAGGGCCAGGTGGTGTCGATCAAGCCCTACGGCCTGTTTGTGGATTTGGGCGGCATCAGCGGCCTGCTGCACCAGTCGGCCCTCACCGGCGGCCAGCTGCGCGACCTGCGCGAGGTGTTCGGCCAGGGGGATCGGGTCAAGGCGCTGATCACCGAGCTGGATCCGGGCCGCGGCCGCATCGCCCTCAACACCGCCCTGCTGGAGGGCCAGCCCGGCGAATTGTTGATCGATCGCGACCGGGTGATGGCGGAGGCCGCCGATCGGGCCAACAGAGCACGTAGCGTGCTGCGCCAACAGGAACAAGCCGCCGGATGAGTCAGGCCACAGAGCCCGCCAGGGCGGCAACCTCCGCCTCAGTCGCCTCAACCGCCCCCATCCAGGCCGACTGGGAACTCGACTACTACTCGCGGCCGATCCTCGAGCCCGATGGCAAGAAGCGCTGGGATCTGCTGATCTGCAGCACCCCCCTGCCCAACCAGGCCGGGCCGCAGTTTCGTTGGGCCCTCAATTGCCCCGCCTCCAGCGTGAATTCCCAGTGGCTGCGCGATGCCCTGGAGCAGGCCCTGGCGGCGGCGGCGGAGCAGGGCTTCGCGCCGCCGCGCAAGCTGCGCTGCTGGCGGGCGTCGATGCGCACCATGGTGCAGCGGGCCGCCGAAACCCTGGGTGTTGAGCTGGTGCCCAGCCGCCGTTGCTACGCCCTGGTGGAGTGGCTGCAGGAGCGCCAGGCCACGGTGTATCCGGCCGAGGAGGGCTACATGGCCGGCCCCCTGGCGCCGCCGCCCCAGCCGCTTCAGCCCCTGGCGGTGCCTCTGCCGGAGGCGGCCCGCGGTGATTCCTGGAGCTGGGCGTCGCTGCCCCTGGCTGCCCTGCAGGAGGCGGCCGATTGGGAGGTGAGCTTCCCGGGGCTGTTGCCCCTGCCCGCGGGCCCCGAGGGGGAGCCCCTGGATCCCGAGCTGATGGTGAGTGGCCTGCGGCTGTTCAGCGCCAGCCGCTCCCTGGCGATCGCCGGCTGGATCGCCGGCCTGGAGCCGGTGCGCCTGGAGGTGAGTGGCGGCCAGCTGGTGCTGGAGGCGGGCCTGGAGGACCGCTGGCTGCTGGGCAACCTGGAGGCTGAGGAGGCCGCCGCCGCTGCGGAGGCCTTCCAGGCGTCACGGCGTCAGGCCGCTGGCCTGCAGTTTTTGGCGGTGCAGAGCAGCGAGCAGCAGCCGGGCTTCGATGGCTTCTGGATCCTGCGGGATCTGCCGGATGGCTGAGGCGGTTGATCCCCCCTTCGACCGCCCCGATGCGGGCTTCAACGCCCTGGAGGGGTGGACCTGGATCGGCTGCTACGGCGGCTACTACCTGCAGTCCGACCTGCTGATCGATTTCGAGCACGGCTTTTTCACGCGCCAGTGGCAGGGCCGTGGGCCGGATGTGTTGGCCGGCTACGTGAGCGCCGGCGTGAGCGTGCATCGTCCGCAGCAGGTGCACAGCGCCCTGGTGTTGCCGGCCTCCACCGCCGCCGCCGAACCCTGGCCCGAGGCCGATGGCCTGGTGAGCGATGCCGGCGGCCAAAGCCTGTGGGTGTGTGGCGCCGATTGCACCCCCGTGCTGTTGGCCGATCCGGTGAGCGGCCGGGTGGCCGCCTGCCATGCGGGCTGGCGCGGTGTGGCCGGCGGCATCGTGCTGCGGGCGATTGAACAACTGGAGGCCGTGGGCTGCCGGCGCCAGGATCTGCTGGTGGCCCTGGGCCCCGCCGTGGCCGGGGAGCGTTATCAGGTGGAACGCGGGGTGGCGGAGCAGGTGGCCCAGCAAGTGGCCCCCTTCGCTGAACTCGAGCGGGAGGGTGTTGTGTTGCCCGATGCGGAAGGATTGGCGGGCCATGTGCGGCTCGACATTCGCGGCGCCCAGCAGTTGCAGTTGCGCAAGGCGGGGCTCGAACCAGACCAAATCAGCCGCTGCCCGTTGTGCACCGTGGCGGAGCCGTTGTTGTTTCACTCCTGGCGCCGTGATCAACAAAAAGCCGTGCAATGGAGCGGGATTGTGTCGCAACAACTCGATCCCGGTTGAGCTTGTTTCGGCTGCGACGCTTGCGCCGCGCCGTGAGATTTGCCGTGGCGCCGGTTTTCAACACCCCCCCCATCCCGGGGTTGCCTTGCGGTGGCGCCCCGCGGGTGCAATGATGCAGATGTTGCATAGGTTTTTGCACATGCTTACCGGAGCCGAACTGCTCGCCAAGGTCAAGGAGCTTGGGGAGGTCAGCAAATCGGATGTGGTGCGGGCCTGTGGTTACGTGTCCACCAAAAAAGACGGCAGCGAGCGCCTCAATTTCACCGCCTTTTATGAGGCCCTGCTCAACGCCAAGGGCGTGGAGCTGGGCACCGGCTCCTCCCGCATGGGCAAGGGCGGCCGCAAACTCAGCTTCACCACCAAGGTGCAGTTCAACGGCAACCTGATGGTGGGCAAGGCCTACACCGCCATGCTCGATCTCAAGCCCGG
>CAWUND010000203.1:0-2892 GCA_963923815.1 uncultured bacterium | reverse complement strand
ACCAGAGCCGTCGCCGTCATCGCCGCATTGTCTCCGCCGTGCGGCGGGAGTGGCTCAACCCCTGAGCTCCACCAGTAGCTGGGCCAGCAGCTGATCGGCGTCGCGCACCGCCAGGTGTTCCATGCCCGCCCGCAGCCGGCGCAGCGGATCCACGCTGGGATCGCAGCCCCGCAGCTGTGGCCCCAGCAGCCGCCAGATGGCCTGCTCCAGGCCGGGCTCCCCGGGCGGGTGTTGCCACACGATCACAGCGGCCCCCAGGGCGGCCGCTGCACCGGCATTGGCGTCCTGGTGGTGGTCCGCCGCCTGGGGGAAGGGCACCAGGATGGCCGGGCTGGCGCACACCGCCAGCTCGCTGAGGCTGCCGGCGCCGGCACGGCTGATCACCAGCTGGGCGTGTTGCAACAGCCCCGGCACCTCGTCGCTGAAGGGCCGCTCCACGTAGCCCGGATGCTGCAGCTGGCCGCTGTCGGGGTCGTTGCTGCCGCTGAGGTGCACCACCCGGCATCCCGCCTCCAACAGCCGGGGCAGCAGCGGCCGCACCATGCGGTTCAGGCCCACGGCCCCCTGGCTGCCCCCCATCACCAGCAGCAGCGGCCCCCCACCGCTGGGCACCCAGGCCGGTAGGGCGGCTGGCTCCAGAAAGGCCCGGCGCACGGGGGTGCCGGTGACCCGCGGCCGGCAGTGGGGCAGCCGCTCGGCCGCCTGGGGCAGCCCCACCGCCACCTGGCTGCAGAGGCGCCCCAGCAGCCGGGTCACCCGGCCGGGCACCCCATTGGATTCATGCAGCACCACGGGGATGCCGCACCAGCGGGCCGCCAGGATCGCCGGCGCTGCGATGTAGCCGCCGGTGCTGAACACCACGCCAATGCGCTCCCGCCGAATCAGTTGGCGCACCTGCCCGGTGGCCCCCAGCAGCCGCACCAGGTTGGCCAGTTTGCGCAGGCCCCGACCCTGCAGCCCGCCGGCCCGCACCGTGTGCAGCGGAATGCTGCGGGGCACCAGCTCGGTTTCCAGCCGGTCGGGCACGCCCAGCCAGTGCACGCACCAATCCGCCGGCAGGGCCTGGGCCACCGCCAGGGCTGGAAACAGATGGCCGCCGGTGCCGCTGGCTGCGATCAACAGGCGGGTCATGGTGGCGGCTGGAAAGCGCGCCTAACTTAAGGGCCAATCCCGTGCTGCCCCTGTGTCGTTGCGCCCCCTGCTGCAGGCCGTTGCCGCCGCCGCCCTTGCGGCCACCGGGCTGATCGCAGGTGTGACCCCCCTGCGGGCCGCCCCCAGCCTGCAGGCCCTGCAGGATGCCCTCAACAGCAGCGACGCCAACGCCCTGGGCGCCGTGCTGGAGCCCGGTGAGGGGCTCGACCCCCAGCAGGTGGAGCGCCAGCGGCAGCTGCTGCGCCAGCAGTTCCCGGACGCCAGCTGGAGCGTGAAGGCGGGGGCTCCCCTGCGCGATGGCCGTGCCACCACGGAGCTCACCGTGACCGGCAGCCGCCAGCAGGGACCCTTCGCCTTCCGTTTTGTGGGGTACCAGCAGCTGGTGCTCGGCGCCAACGGCGACCGCTTCAACCGCCAGGAGGTGATCCGCGAGAACTCGCTGCTGCGCACCGGTGACGCCGACCTCAAGGTGTCCCTCCAGATCCCCGATGCGGTGCTCACCGGCCAGCGCTACGACCTCGATGTGGTGTTTGACGACCCCCTGGAGGGGGCGGTGGTGGCGGGCTCGATCCGGCCGGTGACCGCCGGCGAGCTGCTGCGGATGCAAACCCCCGATCTGCCCCTCGAGGCCCTGGGCGGCGGCGGCCTGTTCAAAAGCGTGCAGGCCCCCTATCAACCCGGAACCCAAACCTGGGCGGTGCTGCTGGTGCACCCCAAGGGCATCGTGGCCGGCAGCAAGCAGGTGCGGGTGGTGGCCGACCGGGCCGACCTCAACCTCTGAGTTGGTACCAGCGGGCGAGCACCGACACGTCCTGCTCCCCCTCGCCGGCGGCGATCAGCGCATCCTCAAGGGCGGCCACTTCGGCGGTGATCGGCAACGCCAGCTCGGCGTCCGCCGCCGCCGCCAGGGCGATGGCCAGATCCTTGCGGTGCAGCGCCAGCTTGAAGCCGAGCGGGTAGTGGTCGGCGATCATTCCGGCGCTGCGGTGCTCCAGGGCCCAGGAGCCGGCGGCCCCGCCCCGTAGGGCGTCCACCAGCTCGTCTCGATCCAGCCCCAGCCGCTCCGCCAGGGCGAGGGCCTCCGCCACCGCGGCGTAGCTGCCCGCCACCAGCACCTGATTCACCGCCTTGGCCCGCTGGCCCGCCCCCACCGCTCCGAAGTGGGTGATGCGCTGGCCGATCACCTCCAGCAGGGGCCGGGCCCGCTCCAGATCCGTGGCGCTGCCGCCCACCAGCACCGACAGGGTGCCCGCCCGGGCGCCTTCGGTGCCGCCGGTGACCGGCGCATCCAGGTAGCCCACACCCCGCTGCGCCAGGGCGGCGGCCAGCTCAACACTGGTGCTCGGGCTCACCGTGGAGCAGTCGACCACGAGGCTGCCGGGTTTGAGCCCGTGGATGGCCGCGTTCGGTTGCTCCACCAGCACCGCCCGCAGGGCGGTGTCATCGCTCACGCACACCAGCACCAGCTCGGCGTTCGCCACCGCTAAGGCAGGAGTGCTGGCGGCCTGGGCGCCGGCGGCCAGCAAGGGCCCCTGCCGCTCGGGGGTGCGGTTGTGCACCGTGAGCGGGTAGCCCGCCCGCAGCAGGTTGACGGCCATGGGGGCCCCGAGGGCCCCCAAGCCGAGGCAAGCCACCGCCACGGGGGTGGCCTGCGAGGGATTCGCGTTGGCGCTTGCGATCAGGCTTCGTCGAGGGCGGCCACGCCGGGCAGCACCTTGCCTTCCAGCAGCTCCAGGCTGG
>CAWUND010000202.1:0-2911 GCA_963923815.1 uncultured bacterium | reverse complement strand
CTCCAAGGCTGACGCCGAGGCCATGAAGAAGGCCATCGAAGAGGCCGGCGGCAAGGTCACCCTCAAGTGATCCCCGCGGTGGGCCGCTGCGGCGGCCTGCCCACGCTTCTCAACGGCCGGCCCCCAGGGGCCGGCTTTTTTGTGGCCCACGGCCTGTGTGGCGGCAATAAAAAAGCCCCGCCGAAGGCAGGGCTTTGAGCCGGAACGCTTTTGGGAGTCTGTCCTCGTTTCGACCCCAGAAGTGGTGTTCCGCACTCCTCACACAAATGCAACATACGGTGAGAGGAAAACACCGGGCAAGGGGGGTGTGGGCCACTGCGCCGGTTGTCCCTGCCTGCGGCCCCTCAGGGGCGGTACGGCACCACCGGCAGGGTGACCGGGCCGCTGCCCGCCGCCAGGGCCGGTGGCGCATTGAGGGCGATGGCGGGCTGCGGTGGCTGGGCCTGTGGCAGCGCCCCGCCGCCGGCATTGGCCCGGGCAATCAGCTGCGCCAGGGGGGTGTCGTTGGCCAGGTACACATGGCTGAGGGTCTGGCCGCCGAAGGCGCGCCGTTGCAGCCGCCAGTCGGGCTCCAGCCGGATCAGCACAAACCCCTCCCGGTCGCGCTGGCGCAGCAGACCTTGCCCCACCAGCAGTTCGGTGGGGTCGCTGGGGCTGAAGGCCACCAGCGCCACCCGGTTGCCCTCCTGCTTCAGCCGCAGCCGGTGGCTGCTGCCCAGGTCGGCGTCACCCACCCGCAGCGAATAGCCGTTGCTGTCGATGTAGCGGCTGCAGATGCCAGTGAAATCGAAGCGGTTGAGCGCCGGGTCGATCAGGCCGTCGGGCCGTGCTTGCCAGCACAGGGGCTCGGGCCGGATCTGCTCCAGCACCAGCAGCTTCCAATCGCTGCGCCCCACCGGTTGGGCCAGCACCGCGAAGCGGCTCTGATCCAGGGGCAGGCTGTTGAACAGGCTGGCGGCCCGGCCGCCCCCCTGGATCGCCAATCCGGAGGCCCCCGCCAGGGCAAGACCCGCCCCCAGCCATGGGAGGTAGGTTCGCTGCATGCTGATCTCTCCTGCGCTGCCTGTCAGACGCGTGTTGTACCGGATCCGCCGCGGGCAGCCCAGTGCCTGACGGGCCAGTGGTGGTGGCGGCCGCCTGCGACGGCGCCTGCAGCGGCAATCCGGGCCCCGGCGGCTGGGGCTGCCTGCTGCGCTTCGCCGACGGCCGCGTGCAGGAGTGGGGTGGGGCCGAGCCCGACACCACCAACAACCGCATGGAGCTCACCGCCGCGCTCACCCTGCTGCAGCAGCTCCAGACCCTGCCGCGCCATCCGGATCTGGCGATCCGCACCGATTCCAAATACCTGATCGATGGCTTCAGCCGTTGGATCAATGGCTGGAAGCGCAAGGGCTGGCGCACCGCCTCCGGCTCGCCGGTGCTCAACCGTGATCTCTGGGAAGCCCTGGATGCGGCCCGCATCCCCAACCTGCCCTTGGCCTACGTGAAGGGCCACAGCGGCGACCCCGACAACGACCGCTGTGACGTGATTGCGGTGGCCTTCTCCAAGGGGCAGCAACCCCAGTTGGCCCAGGGGGAGTTGCCCGAGGGGGCCGATGCGGCTCCCGCCCCAGAGCCGGCCCCCAAGCCCTTGCTGCAGCTGCTCAGCCGGCTGGAGCTGGCGGATCGCCTGGCGGTGGGCGGCTATGGCCTCAGCCTGATCGAGCTGGCCCAGCTGGTGGAATTGCCCCTGGCCACCCTGGAGCAGCGCAGCGGCAGTTGGCGTTGGCGCGATTGGGTGGTGCTGCCCGCCGGGGAGGGGCGCTGGCGGTTGGAGCGCGACGCGTCAGGATCGGAGCAGCGCGAGGGTGGGGGCGATGGCTGATGTCGGCAGTGGCGGCCTCTACCGCCGCCTGGTGGGCCCGCTGCTCAGCCGCGATGAGGGGGCCGATGCGGAGCAGCTCAGCCAGCTGACCCTGCAGGCCCTGGGGCAGGTGTCGTTGCGGCGCCACTGGCCCCTGGTGAACACCACCCTGGCGGGCCTGGCGGCGGAGCTGCAGCGCCCGGATCTGCGGCTGGAGCAAACCCTGTTTGGCTGCCGTTTTCAGAACCCCGTGGGCCTGGCGGCGGGCTTCGACAAGAACGCCGTGGCCGCCGGCATTTGGCATCTGTTCGGCTTTGGCTTTGCCGAGCTCGGCACGATCACCTGGCACGCCCAGCCGGGCAATCCCAAGCCGCGGCTGTTCCGCCTGGCGGCGGAGCGGGCGGCCCTCAACCGCATGGGGTTCAACAACGTGGGGGCCCAGGCGGCCCTGCGCACCCTGGAGCGCCAGCAGCTGCCGGCGGCGGGCCAGCGGCCGGCGGTGCTGGGCATCAACCTGGGCAAGTCGAAGGTCACCCCGCTGGAGCTGGCGCCCGACGACTACGCCTCCTCCCTGGAGCTGCTGGCGCCCCTGGCGGACTACGCCGTGATCAACGTGAGCTCCCCCAACACCCCCGGCCTGCGGGAGCTGCAGGAGGAGGTGCAGCTGCGCCGGCTGGTGGAGCGGCTGCGGCGCCTGCAGGGTTGCCCGCCACTGCTGGTGAAGATCGCGCCCGATCTGGAGGACGAGGCCATCGATGCCATCGCCCGCATGGCCTACGAGGAGGGGCTGGCGGGGGTGATTGCCGTGAACACCAGCCTCAACCGCCTGGGCCTCGAGCAGCGCCGCATCCCCCAAACCGGCCGCACCCTGGCGGAGGAGGCCGGGGGGCTCAGCGGTGCGCCCCTGCGCAGCCGGGCCCTGGAGGTGCTGCGGCGGCTGCGGGCGGTGGCGGGCCCGGGCCTGCCCTTGATCGGCGTGGGGGGCATCGATTCCCCCGAGGCGGCCTGGGAGCGGATCAGCGCTGGGGCCTCCTTGATTCAGCTCTACACCGGTTGGATCTACGAGGG
>CAWUND010000201.1:0-2911 GCA_963923815.1 uncultured bacterium | reverse complement strand
CAGGGGCCGCTGCGGGGGCGGGCGCCGCGGCTTTCTTCACGGAGAGGATGGCCTTCGGCGCCGGCGCGGCTGCCGCGGCGCCATTGCTGCCGCCTTTGATCAGGTTGCGGATGCGGGAGGCCTCGTCGTCGCTGATGCAGCTGCTGTGGCTTTTGGCCGCAATGGCCAGCTTTTCGGCGGCATCGAGCACGTCCTTGTTCTCAAGGCCCAAGTCCTTGGACAGCTCGTAAATCCTGACTTTGCCGCTGCTGGTCATTCAATGCTCCAAATGGTCGGGGCAACGGGTGCCGCCGGACCTCAACCCACGGTGAGGCCACTGTTTATCTTGCCTCAGCGCCAGCGGAAGGTGAGGTCTGCAGGCGCTGCTCCAGGGCCGCGTAGATGGAATCTGCAACCTGGCAGCGGAGTGCCTTCTGCAGTTTCTTGCGGCGTCTGGCTTCCTCAAGGCAGGCGTGGTCGCGGCACAGGTAAGCCGACCTCCCCATCCCTGCGTCGAGGGCCAGTCCTCCGTTGGCCAGGCGGATGACCCGCCAGAGCTGCTGACGATCCAGCAGGGTCCGGCAGGTCACGCAGCGCCGGAGGACGCTGCGGCCACTCACCGGGCCTCGCCCTCGTCGGCTTCGGCCGGGGCCTCAGCCTCTGCCTCCTCCTGGTACTCGGCGTAGCTGCCGTCGCCGTACTCCTCCTCGTCCTCGGGCAGCGGATAGAGCTCCCGCAGGCGGGCGTCCTCTTCGGCCCGCAGGGCCTGCTCCGCCTCGAGGCGTGCCTCGGCTTCCGCCTGCAGGGCTTCCTCCTCCTGGCGCTGGGCGATCAGCTCAGACACCTTCTCGTCTTCCGAGGCTTGGTCGTACTCGGTGCTGTTCTTGATGTCGATCTTCCAGCCGGTGAGCCGGGCCGCCAGCCGCACGTTCTGGCCCTCACGGCCGATGGCCAGGCTGAGCTGGTCGGGTGGCACCAGCACGTGGGCGTGCTGCCCCTCGGGGTCCACCAGCCGCACCATCTCCACCCGGGCCGGGCTCAGGGAGTTGGCGATGTATTGGCCGGGGTCCTGCGACCAGCGGATCACGTCGATCTTTTCGCCGCGCAGTTCATTCACCACCTGCTGAATCCGGGAACCGCGGGCGCCGATGCAGGCCCCCACCGGATCCACTTCCCGTTCCACCGAATCCACGGCCACCTTGGTGCGGGGACCCACCGACCGGCTGGGGGGATTGGCTTCCCGGGCCACGGCCACGATGCGCACCGAGCCCTCCTGGATTTCGGGCACCTCGTTTTCAAACAGGTAAACCACCAGGCCAGCGTTGGCGCGGCTCACGAACAGCTGCGGGCCGCGGCGGGGCACCTCGCTCACCTCCTTGAGGAACACCTTGAAGGTGGCGTTGGCGCGGTAGTTGTCGTTGGGCAGCTGGTCGCGGCGGGGCAGTTCGGCCTCCACCTCGGGGCGACCCAGGCCGCTGCTCACGGCCATGATCACGCTCTGGCGCTCAAAGCGGATCACCCGGGCGGTGAGCACGGGATCCTCCAGATCCGCGAACTCCTCCTGGATCATGCGGCGCTGGTGGTCGCGCAGCTTTTGGGCCAGCACCTGCTTGGTGGTGGCGGCGGCCATGCGGCCGAAGTCTTCTTTCTCGGGGGTGACGTCGAGCACCACGGTGTCGCCCACCTGGGCGTCCTCGGCCACCTGCATCACCTCAGCCAGGGCGATCTGGTGGTCTTCGCTTTCCACCTCCTCCACGATGATTTTGGAGGCCAGCACGCGGTAGCCCTCCTCGTCGAGGTCGAGGGCCACATCGAAGTTGGAGAAGTAGTCCTCTTCGAAGGGGTCTTCGCTGATGCCCAGGTAGAGGGTGCGGCGGTACCGCTCGTAACCCTTGAGCAGGGCTTCACGCAGGGCCGCCTCCACCACCGGGGTGGGCAACTTCTTCTCTTCGCTGATGTCCTCGATCAGGTTCGCCAGACCGGGGAGCAGAACAAGGGCCATGGGGTGGTGCGGGTGAGGCGGAAACGATTGGGGGTCAGGCTTCGCTGGGGGTGATCAGACGAACACTGATCACGTCGGGCCGGGGCAGGCGAACGGTGCGGCCGCGCACATTGAGATGCACGCTGTCGTCGTCGCGCTCCAGCAACAGGCCTTCACGCTCAGCCTCCGCGCCGGTCTTGGCGTCGCGGTAGCGAACGCAGACCGGAAATCCACGGAAGCTGCGGAAATCGCGGTCGTCGCTCAGCTCCTCGCTGATGCCAGGACTGCTGATTTCCAGAACATAGGCCTCCTCCAGCAGGCCATCGGCCTCCAGGGCATCCCCCAAGACGCCACTGAAGGCGGCGCAGTCGTCCAGATTCACATCGCCGCCGTCGGCCAGGCGCAGCTGCACCTGAAGCGTCATCGGGATGCGGTGGGTCAACAGCTGAATGCCGCACAGCTGGTACCCGGCCGCAGTGGCCACCTGGCTCGCCAGGCGCTCAACGTCGGGGATCAGGGGATGCGGCAAGGCCGAGATCGGAGACAGGGGAACGGGCAGCCCGTCCGGCACCTGCAGGGATCTGCATCCTGGCGGCTGAGGTGCAACGCACGCCAACCATCAGGGGTGCCCGCCGGGCACACCCTGACCCTAGGTGATCGCCGGACGGGCCTCAGCCCCCCAGGGAGCTCAGGTCGACGGCGGGGGGCTCCATGTAGGCGTCGCCGGGCTTGAGCTCACCCCGCAGGCTGGGATCCTGGTTGATGCACTGGGCCTTCTGCTCATCGGTGCGCAGGTATTGGCACACCCGTGCCCACAGCTTGGAGCGGGTGGAGGGCGCCCCCTGGCTGAAGTGCACCTGGTCGACACCCCCCACCAGTCCTTGGATTTCCACCTGGCACAGGGCGCAGCGTTGACGGGTGCCCGGGGGGATCGCAGCCATGCCAGCCATG
>CAWUND010000200.1:0-2912 GCA_963923815.1 uncultured bacterium | reverse complement strand
GGCGTGATCTCGGTGACCGAGCGCACCGCCACCATCGGCCGCATCCGCAACTTGGCCCGGCAGGTGGCCGAAGCCTGGCTGGCGGAGCGTGAGGCCCTCGGCTTCCCGCTGCTGCAGAAGCAACCGGCGGCGGTTTAAGGGGCTGGCGGCACCGGCAGGGCCGGGCTGTCGAGGGTGTTGCTGCACAGATCCACCACGATCCTCTGCCCCACCGACCCCGGCACCGGGGTCTGCCACGGCTGCCAGCCGCCGTCGATCCGCCAGGTTTGGCGCAGGCTTTCGCATTGCACCGCCACCGCCGTGGCCAAGGCCGTGGTGGCCCCCACATCGGCGATCGCCGGTTTCACCAACGTGATGCGCACGCCGCCGGGGTGCAGCCGCCAGCCGGCCCAGTCGACGGCCGTGCGGTTGAACCATTTCCAACGGGCCAGGCCCGACTGCTCCCTGAGCTCCAGCTCGGCCCGGTCCCGCCGTTCCGCCGGGCTGAGCAGCAGGGCGGCGGCGGCATCGGTGCCGCTGCCCCCCGGCGGCGGCGGTGGTGGGCTGTCCCGCTGGGGTGGCTTGGCGGCGGCCGCCTGCGGGGGCAGGGTGAGCACCTGGCCGATCTGCAGCAGGGTGGGGTCGGTGATGCCGTTGATGGCGATCAGCGCATCCAGGCTCACCCGATAGCGCAGGGCCAGCTGCTCCAGGGTGTCCCCGGCCGCCACGGTCACCGTGCGCGGTTGGGTCTGGGCCACGGGGCTGGCGAGCACCAGCCCGGCGCAGAGGGCGGCATGGGCCAAGCAGCGCAGACGCGCCATGGCGTTCGGGAGCGACACCGAACCCTAAGGGGAATGTTTCTGGAGCGGCCTGTGCCCCATGTCGATGCTGGCCCCCTCTGGTGCCCGGTTGCGGGTGTGGCTGCTGGGGTTTGGCCTGGCGGGGCTGCTGCTGGTGTGGGCTCAGCTGAACCAGCCCCGCCCGCAGCCCGCTGATCCGGTGGCGCTGCTCACGGCTGGCCGGCCCTCCATCGCGCTGCGGCGGCAGCTGCAGCTGCTGGAGGATCCCCGGATCGACCCGGGGGGCAGTTGCCGTGCCCTCGCCCAGCTGCCGGCGGGACGCACGGAGCTGTTGTTTCGCCCGTGTGCGCCCCTGCAGTTGGGCTGGCAGTTGGAGGTGGAGGGGCGCCTGCAGCGCCCCAGGCCGGCCATCCATCCGTTGCTGGCGGGGCCGGCGGAGCGGCTGCAACGCCAGGGGGTGTGGACCCAGCTGCGGGTGCGCCGCTGGCGCCTGTTGCAGCGGCCCGCCACCCCCATCGCCGATCTCAGGCGCCGCATGGCCGCTGCGCTGCTGCAGGCCGGTGGCCCCGCCGCCGGCGGGGTGCTGGCGGCGTTGGTGCTGGGCAGTGCGGTGGTGCCCCTGCCCGTGGAGGTGCGGGAGGCGTTTCGGGCTTCGGGTCTCTCCCACGCCCTGGCCGCCAGCGGCTTTCACCTCACCGTGCTGCTGGGGGCGGTGATGGCGGTGGGTCGCCTGGCGCCTCGGCCGCTGCGGTGGCTGTTGGCCTTCGGGGCCATGGGGCTGTTTCTGCTGCTGGCGGGCCCGCAGCCCTCCGTGGTGCGGGCTGTGTTGATGGGGGCGCTGGCCTTTGGGCTGCAGGAGGCCCGCCGCCACCCCCGGCCCCTGGGGGTGCTGCTGGTGTGCGTGGTGCTGGTGCTGGTGGTGCGCCCCGATTGGCTGCTGGATGTGGGCTTTCAGCTCAGCGTTGCCGCCACGGCCGGGTTGTTGTTGAGCGCCAGGCCCCAGGAGCAGGGGCTGGCGGTGTGGCTGCCGGGTTGGCTGGCGGCCGCGGTGGCGGTGCCCCTGGCGGCGTCCCTGTGGACCCTGCCCCTGCAGCTGCTGCATTTCGGGGCGCTGCCCCTCTATGCGGTGCCCGCCAATCTTCTTGTGGCGCCGCTGCTCTCGCCCCTCACCCTGGGGGCCATGGCCATGGCGGTGGCCGCCGTGATGGCGCCGCCGCTGGTGCCCCTGCTGGCTTGGCCGCTGGTGGCGTTGACGCGGCTGTTGTTGGCGCTGGTGTCCCTGCTGGCGGCCCTGCCGCTGGCCCAGCTGCAGCTGGGCCGTTGTCCGCCCCCGCTGGTGCTGCTGCTGGCCGTGGGCCTGCTGCCCTGGTTGGTGCCGCGGTGGTGGCACCGCCGGGCCTGGGGAGCGCTGCTGGTGGGGGCGGCCATGGGGAGCCATCTGCTGCTGTTGCGCGGCGACCACCTGCTGGCCCTGCGGGATGGGCCGCGTCAGTGGCTGCTGGCCCGCCATGGCGGCCGCGGTGCCTTGATCAGTCGCCGGGGTGATCCGCTCAGCTGCAGCCGCGCGCGGCAGTTGGCCCAGGGCCATGGCCTGCAACGGCTCGACTGGGTGGTGCTGCTGGATCCGGTGCCCCCGGATCAACCGGCCTGCTGGACCGACCTGGCGCGCACCCTGGTGAACAGCCAGGACGGCCATCCACCGCTGCTGGTGGGCCAACGGCTGCTCAGCCCGGGCCTGGTGGTGCAGGCCCTCGCCATCGACGCGCAGGCCCTGCAGCTGCAGGTGGGCGATCAGCGCTGGCTGCTGCTCCCGGATCGGCAGGCCTGGCGCGCATGGCGCGATCAGGCCCCACAACCCCACCGGCCGCCGGCCCTGACGGGCCTATGGCTGGGGTTCACGCCCGACGGGGAGCTTGAGCGGCAGCTGCGGCGCTGGCTGCCTGGGGTGCCACCCTCACGGCTGTGGTGGGCCGTTGCCGGTTCCCGCAGCGGATGGCGCCAGAGCTGAGGTCGCACCCCCGATCCCTACACTGCCCCCGTCGCCTGGAGAGGTGGCTGAGTGGTCGAAAGCGAACGACTCGAAATCGTTTGAAGGGCAACCTTCCGTGGGTTCGAATCCCACCCTCTCCGCTT
>CAWUND010000199.1:0-2922 GCA_963923815.1 uncultured bacterium | reverse complement strand
CAAGCTGCGGGAGCTGTGGGTGGCCCTGCAGCTGGAGGTGGGCTTCAGCAAGAACCAGATCCTCAAGCTCTACCTCGATCGCGCCTATCTGGGGCTGGGCACGGAAGGGTTCGAGCAGGCGGCCCAGCTCTATTTCCGCAAATCGGCCACGGATCTCGATGTGGCCCAGTCGGCCTTTCTGGTGGGCCTGCTGCCCAGCCCCAACGGCTATAGCCCCTGCAATCCGGATGATCCGGGTGCGGGCCTGGAGCGCCGCAACCTGGTGCTGAAGCTGATGCATGAGCAGGGCTGGCTCAGCGACCAGGCCCTGATCGATGCCCAACGGCGCCCCCTCAACATCGACCCCTCCGCCTGCCGGGAGTCGAGCTACAGCAGCTACCCCTACTTCAGCGATTACGTGATCGGGGAGCTGGAGGGCACCCGCTTCGGCCTCGACCTCAGTGGCCCCGATGCCGGCGGCAACTACGCGGTGATCAGCACGATCCAGCCGGCCCTGCAGCAGCTGGCCCAGGAGCAGCTCAAGCGCTTCCTGGAGGGGCCGGCCGCCGCCGCGGGCCTCACCCAGGGGGCCCTGATCACGGTGAACACCGAAACCGGGGCGATCCTGGCCTATGTGGGGGGCGGCGATTACGGCCGCTCCAGCTTTGATCGGGTGCAGGCCCTGCGGCAGCCGGGCTCCACCTTCAAGCTGTTCCCCTACCTGGCGGCCCTGGCGGCGGGGGTGTCTCCCGCCGACTCCATCTCCTGTGCGCCGCTTAGCTATGTGGCGGGCTGCCGCCATTCCAGCGGCAGCACCAGCGTGGCCCAGGGGCTGGCGGCCTCCGAAAACGTGGTGGCGCTGCGGCTGGCGGAGCGGGCCGGCCTGGGCCAGGTGGTGCGCCTGGCGCGGCGGCTGGGGATCACCACCCCGTTGGAGCCCGATTTCAACACCATGCTCGGGGGCCGCGAAACCTACCTCTACGAGCTGGCGCGGGCCTACGCGGTGGTGGCCAACGGCGGCCGCTCCGTGCCGCTGCATGGGGTGAGCCGCATCTACGACCTGGGCATCTGCGAATCGGTGAAGAGCCTCGAGCGTTGTCCCCAGCGGGGGGTCACCATTCCGATCGGCGAGCAGTCCCGTCAGCTGGTTCCCGCCGACGTGGCCGCCAGCATGGATCAACTGCTCGCCGGGGTGGTGCAGGGGGGCACGGGCCGGGCCGCCGCGGTGGTGCCCGACGCCCGCGGCAAAACCGGCACCACCAACAACGGCGTCGATGTGCTCTTCATCGGCTACTCCCCTTCGATGAAGCTGCTCACCGCGATCTGGATGGGCAACGACGACAACCGTCCGGCCACCGCCGCCAGTGGTGCCCTGGTGGCGCAGTTGTGGGGGCTCTACATGCAGCGGGTGGCTACCGCAGCGCCACCAGCCAGCTGATCAGGGCCCACCCCAGCCCCCAGATCAGGCCCCAGGCCCAGCAGGAGCACAGCAGCCGCTGCAGGGGGGTGCTGCCGTCATCCCCCTGGCGGGGCAGCTGCCATCCCGCCTGCAGGGCGCTGACCACCAGCAGCAGCACCCAGGCGGGGATGCTGAGCCCCAGGCTGGTGAAACCCAGTTCGCGCCAACGCAGCAGGCTGAGGCCCGCCGCCAGGGCGATCAGCGCGCTCACAGGGCCGCTGGCGCCACTCCAGCGGCGCTCCACCCCCCAGCGCTGTGCGAGGGCGGCGGCGGGGGCCTGGCAGGCCAGGGCCGTGAGGCAGTAGCGCAACACCACATCCGACAGCTGCAGGGGGGAGTTGCCCAGCAGCAGCGCCAGCAGGATCAGGTTGGCGGCCGCTTCGGCGCCGTTGGCGTGCAACCAGGGGCTGCTCAGCCAGCGCCAGGCCTGATGGGGGTCGCGGCACTGCGCGCTCTCGAGCCACCAGCGCCGGGGCAGGCCCTTCAGGGGCCCGAGGCTCAGGGCCTGCAGCAGCCCCAGCACCACCACCAGGGCCATGCCGCCGCTCCAGCCCCAGCCCTCCAGCAGCTGCCGATCAAGCGTGCCGCCGGCCCAGCACAACACCAGGGCGCCGCTGGCCGCCAGGGCCAGGCCGGGGGCCAGCTCCTGGAGCGCTGGTGGGGCTGGCGCTGGGGTGGCCGGCGCGGATCGAGGCGGCGATGCGGCCACTGGCGATGCGGCTGGAGGCGACGCCCCCAGGCCGGTGGCCGCCTCCAGCAGATCGATCAGCTCTCGCTCGATGGCTGGGGCGTAGGTGCGCCCCAGTTGTTGGCGCAGGCTGCTGAGGGCGCTCTGGCGTTGGGCCCCTTGGCTGTGCAGCACCTGCAGCAGCAGCGGTTGGCTGGCCAGGTCGCGCAGGGGGGCCCGCAGCGATTCCTCCGCCCCCAGCCCATCCATCAACCGGTTGGTGAGGGCGCGGCTTTGGCGCAGCGCCTCCGGATCCTGCTCCAGCCAGCGGCGCAGCTGATGGCCCAGATCCCTGCCGACGCCCATGCCTGTGGTTCCGTGGCCTGAGCATAAAAAAGCGCCCCGGAGGGGGCGCTGAAAGCCATGGGCTTGGGTCGTCTCAGACCTTGGTGGCCTGCAGGCGGGCACGGGCGCGGGCCAGCTCCTGTTGAGCCTTGAGCTTTTCGGTGCTGGCGGGTTGACCCTCGAATTGGGCGGCGGCGCTGGTGGCGGCCTCCAGTTCGCGGTTGGCGGCATCGGCATTGATGCTGCTGCCCAGTTCAGCGGCGTTCACCAACACGGTGACCTCGTCGGAGTCCACCTCGGCGAAACCGCCCTGGAGGGCGATGGCTTTCCAGCCGTTGCCTTCACGCACCCGCAGCACCCCGAAATCGAGGGCGGTGAGCAGCGAGACGTGGCCAGGAAGGATGCCCAGTTGACCGGTGGTGCTGGGCAGGATGACTTCGTCGGCGCTGCCGTCGAAGACGCTCTGGTCAGG
>CAWUND010000198.1:0-2930 GCA_963923815.1 uncultured bacterium | reverse complement strand
CCCTTCTCGCCCCAGAAGAAGCGGTCGGTGGTGTGCTCGTTGCGACGCACGTTGAGGATGGCCGGCGGCACGATGTTGCCCTCGGCGATGAACCGGCGGGCGGCGGTGACGGGCTTGTGCTCACCGGTTTCGAGGTTGTGGGTGGCCACATGGGCCAGCACCCGCTGACCGGCGAGACGCCGGCGGCTGACGCGTTTGCGCTTCTTGGACATGGACGGAACCCGGAGGGTGGGAAGAGGACGAACGATGAGAAGCCCGCAGACACGTGCCGCTGGCTTCGGCAACGCCCAAACATCTGCCAACCGGGAGGGCCGGTGCCACGACACCAGACTCGGAACCAGCAGAGGACGCAACTGCCTCTGCTGTAGCCTCGTTTGCAGAGATCTGCAACCGGGGCTTCCGGCTCGATGCCGCGCCGCCCGCTCCCGGACTGCGAGGTATTGGTCGATACCAGAATCTTAAGACTTTTTCCCGGATTTGGATCATGGGATGCGCCAGGTTCTGGCACATCCCCGGTTCAGGCCCTCCCCAGCCACCGCTCAGATGCAAGTCTCCAAGCGGTTTCTGGCCCTGCTCGACCAGCAGCTTGCCCAATTCACGGATCGTCCTGATCTGCGGGCGCTGGTGGTGTATGCCGCCCTCCCGGGGGACAACGGCCGGCCCACGCTGGTGTCGATTGGCCATTGGCCCACCGGCCTGGCCCTCAGCGGCGACGACCCCCTGGAGGCTGACGCCACCCCCGAGCCCGACACCCGCCGCTGGCTCGCCCTGCGGGATGGCCCGGTGTTGCTGGGGGCCCTGCGGGTGGATGCCGAGCAGCTGCCGTGGCCGCCCGCCCTGGAGGCCCGCCTGGAGGCCACCGCCCGCTGCCTCACCCAGGCGTTGCGGCTCGATCTGGATCAGCAGCAGCTCGGGCGAGAACTGGCCCGCCGGGAGGATCAGCTGCGGTTGTTGGTGCACCAGCTGCGCAACCCCCTGGCGGCCCTGCGCACCTTTGGCCAGCTGCTGCGGCGCCGCCTGGATGGCGACCCCGCCAACCGCAGCCTGGTGGACAACCTGCTGCAGGAACAAACCCAAATCAACCGCTACCTCGAGGCCATCGAGGCCATCGATCAGGGCGGCTCCAGCCCCGGCCTGGCCGCCGCTGGCCCCACCACACCGCTGCTGCTGCCGCCGGCCCTGCAGGGGGAGGCCCCCAAGCCCCTGGAGGAGATCCTCCAACCGCTGCTGCAACGCGCGGCGGCCACCGCCAGCCTGCAGGGCCGGCCCTGGGTTGGGCCGGGCCCAACGCCGTTGCCCGCCTGGCGGGGTGAGGCCAGCGCCGTGGCCGAGATCGTGGCCAACCTGCTGGAAAACGCCTTCCGCTACAGCCGCAGCGGCGGCGCCATCGGGCTGCTCTGCCAGGCCGAGCCGGCAGCTGCGGGGCGCCAGGGGCCGATCACCCTCACGGTGTGGGACAGCGGCCCCGAGATCCCCCCTGAGGAGCGCAGCCGCATCTTTGGGCGCGGCCAACGGGGCAGCACCGGCGCCGGCCGGCCCGGCAGTGGCCTCGGGCTGGCCCTGGGCCGCGACCTGGCCGAGCAGCTCGGGGGCTCCCTCGAGCTGCAGATCCCGCCGGCGGCCCTCGATCCCCACAACCCCGATCTGCCGCAGTGCGGCAACGCCTTCTGCCTGCGGCTGCCCTAGCGGCTCAGCAACAGCAACACGCCCCAGAGCAGCAGGCACCAGGTGTGGGTCCACTCCACGCAGGCGCCATAGCTGTCGCCGCTGTGGCCGCCGAGGCGCCGCCCCAGGGCCCAGGGCACCAGCAGGGCCGGCAGCAGCCCGCACCAGCCCAGGCCAGCCCAAGCGGGCCAGCCCAGCCCGAGGGCCACACCACTGAGCAGCCCCAACAGCAGCAGGCTGGGGGCAAACTCCCGGGCCCAGCCCCGCCAGTGCGCCCGGTGGAAGGCGGCGGTTCCCGCATCGGCCCGCAGGTAGGGGAAGGCCTGCATCGCCACCAGCGGGGCCAGCCGGCCCCAAACCGCCGCCCACACCAACGCCGCCGGCGCCTGGGCCACCAGCAGCGCCAGGGCGCCGGAGCGCACGAGCAGCAGCAGCAGCACCGCCTGCACGCCGCTGGCCCCCACGCGGCTGTCGTCCATGGCCTCGAGGCAGCGCTGGGGCCCGGCCGCCAGGCCATCGGCGGTGTCCATGGCGCCATCGAGGTGCAGGCCGCCGCTGAGGGCGATGCCCAGGGCCAACACCAAGGGGATCTGGGCCAGGGGCCCCGCCGGGGCCAACCCCAGCCACAGCAGCGCCTCAGCGGCACCGAGCACCGCCCCCACCCAGGGGGCGAAGCGGGCGATGCGCTCAAACCGCGGCGTGATCCCCGGCGGCAGCGGCAGCACGCTGTAAAAGATCCAGGCGCCGGCCAGATCCGCCAGCCAGGGGCAACGGCGATGGGCCTGGGCCACGGCCAGCAACGATGGGATCACCGAATCCTGCCGCCCCGCCGGTGTTTGCGTTTGAGATCACGGCCCGGTGCCCCCACACCCGGGCCCGCTGCGGCAGCTTCCAGACGCCCCATGGGGTGGTCACCACGCCGCGGTTCATGCCCGTGGGCACCTTGGCCACGGTGAAGGGGGTCACCGCCGATCAACTGCGCCAAACCCAGGCGCAGATGGTGCTGGCCAACACCTTCCACCTGCACCTGCAGCCGGGGGAGGGAATCGTGCAGGAGGCCGGGGGCCTGCACCGGTTCATGGCCTGGGAGGGGCCGTTGCTCACCGATTCCGGC
Organism: uncultured bacterium; assembly: GCA_963923815.1. Classification (GTDB taxonomy): domain Bacteria; phylum Cyanobacteriota; class Cyanobacteriia; order PCC-6307; family Cyanobiaceae; genus Vulcanococcus. The sequence goes on along the minus strand of CAWUND010000198.1, from coordinate 151 downwards.
GGCTTCCAGGTGTTCAGCCTCGGGGCGATCAACCGCATCAACGACCGCGGTGTGGTGTTTCGCTCCCCCCGCGATGGCGCCCAGATCGACCTCACCCCGGAGCGCTCGATGGCGATCCAGATGGCCCTGGGGGCGGATGTGGCCATGGCCT
>CAWUND010000197.1:0-2938 GCA_963923815.1 uncultured bacterium | reverse complement strand
GTTCTTGCTGAAGCCCACCTCCAGCTGCAGGGCCACCCACAGCTCCCGCAGCTTGCGGGTGAGGCTCAGATCCCGCCCCACATCGGGATACACCATGCGGGCCACCTGCTGGGTGAGGCCGCTGCCGCCACCGGTGCCCAACAGGGCGGAGCGCAGGGTGCCAAACAAATCAATGCCGCTGTTCCAACCGAAACGGGCCTCCTCCGAGGCCATCAGCGCCTGGCGCAGGTGCAGGGGATAGGCCCCCAGGGAGGGCAAGGCCGTGGCCGAACCCTGCTGGGCATCGATCTGTTGACCGCTGGCGGCAAATATCTTCACCGGGCCAGACATCGAACGGATGCGGGAGCCGCCGCCGATGCTGGCGGCCACCAACATGCCGCTCACCAGCAGGGCCGAGCCCCCCAGGGCCGCCACGCCCAGGCGATGCATCGCCTGCTCCAGGGGGCTGCGCGGCTGGTGGTAGCGGAGCTCCGGCGCCTTGCCCTTCAGCGGCGAACCCAGGCGCACCACATCGCCATGGCGCAGCTGGATGGAGCGGATGCGGCGGTCGCGGTGAAACAGGCCGTTGGCGGAGTTGAAATCCTCCAGGGTGATGTCGCGGTCGCTGGGGCGCTGGCGCTCGAGGATGGCGTGCACGCGGCTGAGGCCGGGGTCGTCCAGGGGCAGCTCACAGCTGGGATCCCGCCCCAGGCGGAGGCGTTGGTCGTTGATCGGCAGGCTGGTGATCCGTTGCCCACCCGCCCAGAGCTCCACCACGGCCTGGCGCTGGCGGAGGGGTGCCCAGGCGGCGCGGATGGCGGCAGGGCGCTGGCGCCACGGGCCCTGAACCGCGGCCCGGGCCAGTTGCAGCCAGGCCTGGCGCATCGCCGGGGGCGCCAGCCGGGCCAGGAGCGGATCGAAGCGCGAGGGAATGCTCAGGCGGGTGCTGCGGCCCGGCCATAGGCTACGGCCAGCCTTCTTGCGGCCAAGCGGTGCAGCGCCAGCGGGACCCCTGGGAACCCTTCCGGCTGTGGCTGGCCCTGAGCATCGGCCTCTACGCCCTGCGGGCCTTCTTCGCCGCCACCTGGGTGGGGGCCATCCCGGGCTGGGTGCTGCTGGTGATGGTGCTGATCGCCCTAGCCCTGGCCAGCAAGGCGCTCCTATTCCCGGGCCGGGTGGTGCCCCATCGCCAGGGCGACGGCGGCTGGTGGAACGACCTGCGCGATGACTGGCAGCTGTGGTGGCGCCGCCGCCGCGGGGCACCGTGAGCGCCCCCTCCGCCCGCCTCGTGCTGGCCAGCGACCGCAGCAAAGCGGCGCCGCTGGATCCGGCCCAGCCGCTGACCATCGGCCGGGCCAGCGGCAACCGCCTCTGCCTGGCCAGCCATGGCCAGGTGTCAGACCACCACGCCGTGGTGCGCTTCTCCCGCAGCCAGGGCTGGCTGGTGTGCGACTGGCAGAGCCGCGATGGCACCTTCCTCGAGGGGCAACGGGTGCAGCACTGCCGCCGCCTGGAGGACGGCGATGAAATCCGGTTGGGGCCCGAGGGGCCGCTGCTGCTGTTTGAACTGCAGGTGCAGGCCCCAGCCACCCCAGCGGCGGCGGCCCCCAAGCCCGTGCGTGCGCCCACCAGCGTGGAGGTGGATGGTCAAAGCGTGGCGGTGGCCACGATCCGCTCCGCGGCGGTGCAGAGCCTGCCGGAGCATCCCCACATCTTCAGCTGGTGGCTGCTGCTCTGCCTGGGGGGGCTGCTGCTGCTGCCCTTCCCGCTGCTGTTCTGGCCGCTGCAGCTGACGGCCCTGGCCGGCTGGATTCTGCTGGGCTCCCGCAAGCAGCACCGCCTGGTGCTGGTGCTCCGGGACGGCCGCGCCCTGCGCCACAACTTCGCCAACCGCCGCACGGCCCTGGCCCACCGCAACGGCATCCGCAAGGCCATCGGCCAGGGGCCAGACGCCCCATGAGCGGCCTGCTGCCGGAGGGCGCCAGCCTGCGGTTTGAGGGCCTGGATCAACCGCTGCAGATCCGCAGGGCCCTGGGGGGCGGCACCCAAGGGGAGGTGTATGCGGTCGACTGCGGCGGTGAAGCACTGGCCCTGAAGTGGTACTTGCCGGCGTGCCTGGAGCGGGATCCGCAGCTGCCGCGGCGGCTGCGCCAGAGCATCGCCCTGGGGGCCCCCAGCGCCGACTTCCTCTGGCCGCTGGCGCTGCTGGAGCCCAGCGCCGAGAGCCGGCCCCTGATCCGCCATCCGCGGGCGGGCTTCGGCTATCTGATGGCCCTGCGCCCACCCGGCTTTGTGGGGGCCCACCAGCACGCCGGCGGGGAGCTGGAGATCAGCCTTCAAGCCGTGCTGCGGGCCAGCTTCCGCCTGGCGGATGGCTTCCACCAACTGCACCTCAAGGGGCTCTGTTACAAGGACATCTCCCTGGGCAATCTGTTCCTGGAGCCCAGCAGCGGCCGGGTGCTGATCTGCGACAACGACAACGTCGACATCGATGGCCAGGGGGGCGGCTCGGTGTTGGGCACCCCCGGGTTCATGGCGCCGGAGGTGCTGCTGGGGCAGGCCAAACCCACCGCCAGCAGCGATCTGTTTTCCCTGGCGGTGTTGATCTTCCGGCTGCTGACGCGCCACGACCCCTTCCGCGGCCGGCGGGAGCTAGCGATCCGCTGCCTGGATGAACCGGCCCGCCGCCGCCTCTACGGCGAAGAGGCGCTGTTCATCTTTGACCCCAGCGATGCCAGCAACCGGCCAGACCCCACGGAGCACGCCGCCGCCCTGGTGACCTGGCCCATCTACCCGCGGCCCCTGCAGCAGCTGTTTGAGCACTGCTTTGGCCCGGGGCTGCGCCAGCCCCAGCAACGGCCGCTCACCGGCCAGTGGACCCAACAGCTGAGCCGCTGCCTCGACCGGCGCCAGCTCTGCCCCCACTGCGGCCAGGAAACCTTTCCCGACCCCGCCGACC
>CAWUND010000196.1:0-2942 GCA_963923815.1 uncultured bacterium | reverse complement strand
TGATGCAGGAGATGGAAACCGCCTTCCGCGATTTCGGCATCGAGGCGCGCATCTACTCGGTGGATGGCCCGGCGATGGTGGGCCGCAGCCACCTGGAGCTGCCGATCCAGGTGCGCGAAGAGCGGGTGGTGGAGCTCTAACGGCCGCTCAACCCAGACCCGGCAGCTTGGCCAGCAGTTGGCCCCGCAGCTGCCGCAGCAGCTGATCCATTTCCGGCACCCGGGCGGCACTGGCCACCGCGGCGTACACCAGCAGGGAGGCAGCGCCCGCCAGGCTGCACTCGAGCAGACGGCCCCACAACCCGGTGGGCCAGGCAATGGCGGAGGCCAGGCCCCAGGCCACCAGCCCAGACAGCAGTGCCGCCCCCGTGAGCATCAGCGTGTCGCGGCACCAGGCCCGCAGGGGCAGCCCCCCCAGGCGCCCCTGCAGGGCCAGCAACAGCCCCAGACAGGTGATGCCGTTCACCGCCACCGTGGCCAGCACCAGGCCCGGGGCTCCGAAGTTCAAGGCCGGCAGCTGCAGACCCCAGGGGGTGGGGCCGCCCACCAGCAGCCAGTCGAAGATCACATTGAGGCCAATGCCGGCCATGGAGAAGCGGAAGGGGGTGGTGCCATCCCCCAGTGCGTAGAACACCCGCACCAGCACGTCCCGCCCCAAATAGGCGGGCATGCCCACCCCGTAGGCCATCAACAGCCCCCCCACCAGGGCAGCGGCGCCGGCATTGAAGGCACCGCGCTCGTAGATCAAGGCCACGATCGGGCCCGCCAACCCCACCATCAAGGCCCCCAGGGGCAGCATCGAGCCGGTGGAGAGCATCAGGCCCTGGCGGATCCGGCCGATCAGCTCGCCGCGGTCCTCCGGGGCCGTGAGCCGGGCGAACACCGGCAACAGCGGCACCAAAAGGGCATTGGAGAGCAGGCCCAGGGGGGTCTGCACCAGCAGGTTGGCGTAGCCCAACCCGGCCGCCGCACCAACGATGCCCGAGGCGAAAAACAGATCCGTGAACACGTTGATCTGCAGCATCCCGGAGGAGAGGGTGGCGGGCCCCATCACCTGCAACACCTCCCGCACGCCGGGGTGCTTCCAATCCCACACCAGCCGCAAGCTGTGCAAACCCTGGCGCGCCAGGGCCGGCAACTGCACCAACCACTGCAACACCGCCCCCAGGGTGGTGGATGCGGCCAGCACAGCCCCCCCGAGCACGGCGTATTGGGGCAAGGCCAGGCTGGGCCCAAGCTGCAGCCACAACACCCCCAGGCCAGCGATCACCGCCACGCTGGAGAGCAGCGGGCTCACCGAGGGCAACCAGAACTCATCCGCGGCGTTGAGGGCCCCAAAACCCAGGCCAATCAAGCCGGCAAAGAGCGCCATGGGCGCCATCCAGCGCAGCTGCAGCACGGCGATGGCATGGCGTTCCGCATCCAGCCCTGGCCCCACCAAGGTGATCAACGGATCAGCGGCAACCACCAACAGCAACGTCACCCCGATCAACCCCGCCCCCACCAGGGTGTTGATGGCGGCGAGCACATGGGCCCCCTCCTGGCGGGGCCGGCGCGCCAGCACGCTCACCATGGCGCTGTGGAACGGGCCGTTGATCCCCCCCAGCAGGATCAGCAGAAAGCCCGGCAACACGTAGGCGTAGTTGTAGGCGTCGTAGGCGGCGCCCACGCCGAAGGCGGCGGCGATCACCTGCTGCCGCACCAGGCCCGCCAATTTGCTGAGGGCCGTGGCCACCGCCACGATCAAGGCGATGCGCCGCAGCGAACGGCTGGTGTCACTCACAGGTGGTCGGCCCCTTTCGGGCGATTCTTGCCTGCAACCGCCCCGCGCGCATGCCTGCCGCAGCCTCCACCCCACCCCAGCGCGTGCTCGCGCTGGAGCCCCTGCAGGAGGGGGTGCTGCTGAAGCGCTACAAGCGCTTCCTGGCGGATGTGCAGCTCGACAGCGGCGAGCTGGTCACCGCCCATTGCGCCAACACCGGCCCGATGACCGGCGTGCTGCAGGTGGGCGGGCGCGTGCGGCTGCGCCATGCCCCCTCCCCCACCCGCAAGCTGGCCTGGAGCTGGGAGCAGGCCCAGGTGGAGGGCTCCGACGGCCAGCCGGTGTGGGTGGGCATCAACACCGCCCTGCCCAACCGGCTGGTGCGAGCCACGGTGGAGGCGGGCTGCCTCGAGCCCTGGCTGGGGCCCATCGGCTCGATCCGCGCCGAAGTGGCCTACGGGGCCAACCGCCGCAGCCGCATCGACCTGCTGCTCACCCCGGCCGCAGGGGCCGCCGACCCGCGGCCGATCTACGTGGAGGTGAAGAACACCACCTGGTGCGCCGGTGATCTGGCCCTGTTCCCCGACACGGTGACCGAGCGGGGCCAAAAACACCTGGAGGAATTGATGGGGGTGCTGCCCGAGGCCCGGGCCGTGCTGGTGCCCTGCCTGAGCCGCGCCGACCTGCAGCGCTTCGCCCCGGGCGATGCCGCCGATCCGCGCTACGGGGAGCTGTTCCGCCAGGCGCTGGCGGCCGGCGTGGAGGTGCTGCCCTGCCGCTACGGCTTCAGCGACGCCGGCATCGACTGGCTGGGGGTGGCGGCGGTGCAAGCCCACAGCGACGCCCCATAGAGTTGGGCTCCCCCGTGCCCCCGCCGTGGATACCCGCGCGTTCAAGCGATCGCTGCACCACTCCGATCGCTACAACCGCCGCGGCTTCGGCCTGGGCGAGGAGGTGGCCGGCAGCCTGGAGCAGGCCTACCAAAGCAATCTGATCGCCAGCCTGCGCGAGAACGGCTACCAGCTGCAGCACGGCCGCCTGAGCGTGAAGCTGGCGGAGGCCTTCGGCTTCTGTTGGGGCGTGGAGCGGGCCGTGGCCATGGCCTACGAAACGCGCCGCCACTACCCCACCGAGCGGATCTGGATCACCAACGAGATCATCCACAACCCCTCGGTGAACGA
>CAWUND010000195.1:0-2955 GCA_963923815.1 uncultured bacterium | reverse complement strand
CCCTGCCAGCCGTTGTTGAGCACCACCACCTTCACCGGCAGGTTGTACTGGCTGAGGGTGCCCAGCTCCTGGATGTTCATCAGGATGCTGGCGTCGCCGGCCACGCAGATCACCTGGGCGTCGGGGAAGGCCGTCTGCACGCCCATGGCGGCGGGCATGCCGTAGCCCATGGTGCCCAGGCCAGCGGAGCTGATCCAGCGGCGCGGGCCGGTGTGCAGAAACTGGGCGGCCCACATCTGGTGCTGCCCCACGTCGGTGGTCACGTAGGCGGAGGGGGCGAGCTCCTGCAGCAGGGCCACCACCTCCTGGGGGGCGATGTCGCCCTCCGGGGCGGGCACCACCAGGGGGTAGTTGCGCTTCCAGGTGTCGATGCGCTCCAGCCAGGCCTCGGTGCGGCCCTCGGACCCCTCACCGGCGCTGGCGGCCAGCAGGCTGTCGAGGGCCTGCTTCACATCGGCCACCACCGCCACATCCGGCAGGCGGGTTTTGCCCACTTCCGCCGCATCGATGTCGATGTGGATCACCTGGGCCCGGGGGGCGAAGCCATCCAGCCGGCCGGTGACGCGGTCGTCGAAGCGGGCGCCGGCGGCGATCAGCAGATCGCACTCGGTGACAGCGAAGTTGGCGTAGGCGGTGCCGTGCATGCCGAGCATGCCCACCGCCAGGGGGTGCTGCTCATCGAAGGCCCCCTTGCCCATCAGGGTGGTGGTCACGGGCAGGCGGAAGCGCTCCGCCAGCTGGTGCACCAGCTCGTGGGCGCCGCTGCTGATGGCGCCGCCGCCCACATAGAGCAGCGGGCGCCGGGCCTGGCGGATCAGGGCCAGGCAGGCCTCGATCGCTTCGGGATCCGCCAGGGGCGAGGGCTTGAAGCCGGCGGGCACGGCGCTGCCGGGCTCCACGGGCACGTAGTCGAATTCCTCAACGCCCACATCCTTGGGCACGTCGATCAGCACCGGGCCGGGGCGGCCGCTGGCGGCGATCAGGAAGGCTTCGGCCACGATGCGGCCGATGTCGCGGGGGTCGCGCACCACCCAGGAGTGCTTCACGATCGGCAGGGTGATGCCGAAGATGTCGGTTTCCTGGAAGGCGTCGGTGCCGATGGCGGCGCGGGGCACCTGCCCGGTGATCACCACCATCGGCACCGAATCCATGTGGGCGGTGGCGATGCCGGTGACCAGGTTGGTGGCGCCGGGGCCGGAGGTGCCAAAGCACACCCCCACCTGGCCGGTGGCGCGGGCGTAGGCGTCGGCGGCGTGGGTGCCGCCCTGCTCGTGGCGCACCAGGGTGTGTTGGAGCCAGCCGCGGGATTCCGCCTTGTGCAGCTCGTCGTAGATCGGCAGGATCGCCCCGCCGGGATAGCCAAAGATGTGCCGCACGCCATGGCGGCGCAGGCTGTCCATCAGGGCGTAGCCGCCATTCACCCGCTGCGGGGTGCCGGTTGAGGCGGCTTCAGCGGCCTGGGGTGCGGATCCGGCTGCTGGGGCGGCCGTTGGCGAGGCGGACGTAACGGTCACGACAGCGGCGGGCAGCGGGCAACTCCACGACCCAACTTAAGGTCTGGCCCTGGAAAGTGCCGCCGCCATGGCCCGCAGGATCGCCGCGGGGTTGAGCCAGCGGCCGTCGTGGCGGATGCCCCAGTGCAGATGGGGCCCACTGGTGCGCCCCGAGAGGCCCACGTGGCCGATCAGCTGGCCGCCCCGCACGGGGCTCCCCACCGCCAGGGCCACGGGGCCGCTGCGGTACACGCCCCCCTCCACCGTGCCCGCCAGGTGGCAGTAGATGTGCTCGTAGGGGCCGGAGCGGATCACCAGGCCCAGGCCGCAGCCGCCATCGCTGATCACCTCACTCACCTGGCCGCCCCACCAGTTGCGGATCGGGGAGCCCAGCGGTGCGGCGATGTCGAGGCCGTGGTGGGTCTCCAGGCCGCCGCCGGGGCCGAGGCGGCTGCCGAAATGGCTGGTGTAGCCGGAGAAGCTGGCCACCGGAAACACCCCCTGGCGCCAGCGGGGTTCGGCCTGGATGGCTGGGGCCGCCAGCAGTTGCGCCGCCAGGGCGGCAGCGGCGGCCGACTTACAGCAATCCCAGGGCGTGCAGCGGGCCACGGCCGCTCAGCAGTTCCAGCAGGAAAGCGGAGAAACCGAGCATCGCCAAGCGGCCGTTCCACACCTCGGAGCTGTTGTTCCAGCCCCAGGCCCATTTGTCCTGGGGGTAGAGCTTCACCTGGGTGGGCAGGGCGGCGGCCTGGTCGAGGTTCACCTCCGGCCCGTCGAGGGCCTGCTGCACCAGGTTGGCCAGGCCGTGGATGAAGCTCGGGGTGGTGTCGAGGGCCGGCACGCGCCGGAAGTTGGTGATGCCCGCTTCCGTGGCGATCTCCCGGTATTCGATGTCGATCTCTTCGAGCGTTTCGATGTGCTCGCTCACGAAGCTGATCGGCACCACCACCAGATCCTTCACGCCGGCGGCCCCCAGCTCGTGCAGGGCGTCATCGGTGTAGGGCTTGAGCCATTCCACCGGGCCCACCCGGCTCTGGTAGGCGAGCGTGTAGGGGTTGGCGTGGCCCAGGTCGGCCTGCAGCCGCTCCATGATCAGGCGCGCGCAGGTTTCGATCTCCTGCTGGTAGGGGTCGCCCGCCTCCTCCACATAGCTCTTGGGCACGCCGTGGGCGCTGAAGAACACGTGGGCCTGGGCTGGATCGGGGCAGGCCTGGATCTCCTTGGCGATCAGCTCGGCCATGGCGCCGATGTAGCCCGGGTCGTCGTAGTAGCTGCGGATGCAGCGGATCGGCAGCCGTGAGAAGCCCGGATCCCCCTGGCGCAGGCGCTGCAGCTCCCGGAAGCTGGAGCCGCTGGTGCTGATCGAGAAGTGGGGGTAGAGGGGCAGCACCACCACCTCGTCGACGCCGTCGGCCTTGATGTCGGCCACGGCGGATTCGGTGAACGGGTGCCAGTAGCGCAT
>CAWUND010000194.1:0-2967 GCA_963923815.1 uncultured bacterium | reverse complement strand
GGCGGGCGAGGGGAGTGGACATCGCCGACAACGGGGATGGCCGGATCCTATGGGCTGCCGCTCAGGGGCCGAGCAGGCGGATGCGGAAATCGGCCACCTGGGCGGCCATGGCCGGGTGGCTGAGGGCAAAGGGGTGGTCGGCGCAGGCCTCCATGGCCCGCTGCTTGCGGGCGTCGTCGGTGGCGCCGTCTGTGGTGTTGCCGGCGGCGGATGGGGCCAGCCGGCGCCACGCGTCATCGAACACCATGGCGTAGCTGTCGGGGTTGTCGAACAGCTGGCCCGGCTTGTCCGGAATCGGCAGGGGCATCGCGCAGATGGGTGCAGCCGAGGGCTGCGTGCAATGCCAGGACCCAGATTTGAACTGGGGACACGGCGATTTTCAATCGCCTGCTCTACCAACTGAGCTATCCCGGCCCGTCGCCTGAGCGACCTGCGGATCTTAGATCACAGCCGGCGGCGCACCGGGGTGCGGGCCAGGGTCAACACCCCTTGCACCGCATGGCCGCTGGCCTCCAGCGCGGTGGCGGCCGCCAGGGCCGTGGCTCCGCTGGTGAGGATGTCATCCACCAGCCAAAGGGGCGGGCGCTGGGGGCGAGCGGCCGGCGCCGCAAAGGCCCCCGCTTGGTTGCGCCACCGCAGGCTGCGCCCCAGGTGGTGCTGGCCCAGGGTGGGGTGGCGGCGCATCAGCAAACCCGGTTGCACCTGGGTGGAGGGGCCGGCCCAACCGGCCAGGGCCTGGGCCAACAGCAGCGGCAGCGGATTGCCGCGCCGCTTCCAGCTGGGGATGGGCACCAGCACCGCCCCCGGCAGCACCTGGCTGCAGCAGCGGTGCCACTCCAGGGCCAGGGCGCAGATCAGGGGGCGCTGCGGCGCCGGCCGCAGCCGCAGCAACAGCTGCCGCAGGGCACCGCCATAGGGGCCGGCGGCACACCACAGCAAGGGGTCATCCCCCTGCAGCCCGCCCTCCGGCAGGGCCAGCCGTTGCAGGCAAGCGCCGCACAACAGCGCGGGCTCCGCCGCAGCGGCGGCACAGAGGGGGCAACGGGGCTCCGAGATCAGCGCTAGGGCTGAGCGCCAGAGCGAAGGCAGGCCAGGGATCACGGGGTGGGCTGCGGGCCAGCCCCAGGGTTCCCCCCGCGGGGAGCCATCAGCCCTGGGGCATGGCCCGCAGCATCGCCACCAGGGTGCGGTGGGCGTCTTCGCTGTCGCTCAGGGTGTGGTCGAACGGCACCTCCACGGGGTGCCCATCCACCTCCAGCTGCATCGCCTCAGGGCGCACCGCCAGCATCCGCGCCTGCTGCGGGGCCTCCACGCCGCCGTAGTGGCGCGCATAGGCCAGCACCGCCTCGGCGTGGTCGTCGTTCATGTGTTTGCAGATCCGATCGCTCACGGCGGGGGTGAGGGGGTCGGCGGCCATGGCGCAGGCGGAAGCTGCGGCGATTCTGCAGGCCTGGGGCCCGCGCTGGGCGGCCTCAGCCCACCCCGAAGCGCTGCCACAGCAGCAGCCCCAGCCGCACGGCGCTGAAGCCCACGTAGCCCGCCAGCACCACAAACAGCCCCATGGCCAACCAATCGCGCAGGCGTGAATTCATGGCTGGGGGCAGGCGGAAAGCGCCAGTCTGGCCATGCCCTGGGCCGCCGTGCACTGGGGGCGGTTGAGCACCGGCAACCCCAACAGCCCCTGGCGGATCTGCCGCCACTGGGGATTGCGGGCACCGCCCCCCAGGCTGATCACCCGGCGAATCGGCGGCGCCCCCAGGGCCTGCAGCCGCCGCCAGCCCTGTTGCTCGATGGCCGCCAGCCCCTCCAGCAGGGCCTGCAGGTAGAGCGCATCCCCCACGGGCCGCGGCTCGAGGATCGGCTCCAGCTCGGGATCATCCACGGGGAACCGCTCCCCAGGCCGGGGCAGGGGGCGCAGGGCCAGACCGCTGGGGCGGCGGGGGTCGATCTGGCGGCTGAGCTCCGCGAGCTGCTGATCGCTGTAAAAGCGTCGCAGCACACCGCAACCGGCATTGGAGGCGCCGCCCACCAACCACTGCCCCGCCAGCGGTTGGCAGCTGATGCCCGGCCCCTGGATCGGCTCGGGGCTGAATTGTTTGAGCACCAAGGTGGTGCCCAGCACCGTGATGCCATCGCCCGGCTGGGGGTTGGCGGCCAGCACCGCCGCACTGGCATCGGTGCTGCCGGCCACCACCTGGCAGCCGGGGGGGAGGCCCAAGGCGGCCGCCGCCGCCGCGCCCAACGGGCCGAGCACCGCGGAGCTGGGGCGGATGGCGGGCAGGGCGGCGGCCCAGGGCTGCTCAGCGATGCGGCCCATCCAGGCCTGGGCCTGGGGGTCCCAACCCAAACGCAGGTTGTTGCCCTCCTCCCCCCAGCGCCAATCCGCCAGCAGCCACCCCATCAGCCAGTCGGCCTGATGGCGCAGCAGCCAGGGGCCCTGGGCCCCCTCAGCCGTGGCGGTGGCCACAAGCTCCAGGGCCCGGGCCACGCTGCCGCTGGCGCCGGCGGCGGGGGCCTGGGCTCCGGCCGGCCCCACCAGGGCTGCCGCTGCGGCGGCCCGCTGGGGGCAGGCCCGGTGATACGGCAGGGCCTGGGCCAGGGATCCTGGCGCCAGGGCGCCGTCGGGGCGGCAGAGCAGCAGGGTGCCGGAGGTGCCATCGAGGGCGATGGCCGTGACCCGGGCCCGCAGGGCCGGCGGCAGGGCGGCGCATTGGCCGATCAGCCCGGCACGCCAGGCCTGCGGATCCTCGAAGGGGCCGGGATAGGGGGCCGCCAGCTCTGCGGGCACCACCCCATGGCGATCGATCAGGGCAACACGGATGCCGCTGCTGCCCAGATCAACGCCGAGCCCCAGCGGCTCAGGCGGCAACGCGGCTGGCGGTGGCCTGCTGCAGGGTGGCGGCGATGGCGCTCACGTTCTCCCAGGGCAGGTTGAGGTCGCTGCGGCCGAAGTGGCCGTAGGCGGCC
>CAWUND010000193.1:0-2975 GCA_963923815.1 uncultured bacterium | reverse complement strand
GCCATCGACATGAGCCGTGGTGATGTGGCCAAGGCCAATGCCAGCCTGCGGTTTGCCAATACGGAAATGACCCGCTACCGGGAGTTGGCCAAGGTGGGGGCGGTTCCGCAGCTGCTCAGCCAGGAGAAGGCGGCCAATTTCCTGATCGTGACCAACGAGTTGCGGCAAGCGCGCTATGGGGTGGCCCAGCAGCAGGCCAAATTGCTGGTGGAGCGGGCACGGCTGTTTCAACAACGCAATGGGCTGCAGAGCCAACTGGCGGAGCAGGAACGCCAGGCCCTCGCCTTGGGCCGTGAATTGGCGGATGTGAAGCGCATCCTGGCCAACACAGCCGTTCGGGCCCCGATGGCCGCCACCGTGGTGCGCACCAGCCTCAACCATGTGGGGCAGGTGGTGAATGCCGGTGAGGTGATCGCGGAACTGGCACCAACCCATGCCCCCCTGCTGGTGAAGGCACTGGTGCCGGCGAAGGATGTGGCGACCGTGCGCCCGCAGCAGAAGACCTATCTCCGGGTTGGTGCCTGCCCCTACTCACGCTTTGGGCTGCTCACCGGGCGGATCAAACAGGTGGCACCAGACACCATGGCGGAACCGGCAGGGGCTGCTGCTGCCCCCAGTGGTGGGCCCTTTTATGAAGTCACCATTCAGCCCGATCGGCGGGAGCTGGGGAAGGGCCAAGAGCGGTGTGCACTGCGCATTGGCATGGATTTGCAGGCGGATGTGATGACCAAGCGCACCACGATCATGGGGTTCCTGTTCTCCAAGCTGCGCCTCATGGCTCAGGGCTGATCACCCCCCGCACACCCGCCGGCTGCGGCCACGGCGTGCCATTGCCGTGATCCTGCCGCAGATCCAGTGCCCGGCTGAAAAACAAGGCTGCAGCTGGGTTTTGGTGGCATGCACCGCTTTGTGTTCATGCCCATTCCCGCCTGCCTCACCACCGTGACCCGGGCCGCCGATGTGCGCTTCAACGGCGATCGGCCCTGGGATCTGCAGGTGCACAACCCCGCCCTGTATCCGGCCTTGCTGCGGGATGGCTCCATGGCCCTGGGCAATGGCTACGTGCGCGGTGATTGGGACTGCGACCAACTCGATGAGTTGATCTGCAGGCTGCTGCGGGCCCAGGCCAACCGGCCCCTGAGCCCCCAGGCCCAGCTGCTTGAACTGGGCCGGATCCTGCGGGATCTGCTGATCAATCCCCAGACCCTGCGGCGCTCCTATGGGGTGGGCCGCCGCCACTACGACATCGATCCACGGGTGTATGCGGCGATGCTCGATCCGCAGATGAGCTACAGCTGCGGCTACTGGCGGCAGGCCAACGATCTCACCACGGCCCAGCAGCACAAGTGCCGACTGATCTGCGAGAAGTTGCAGTTGCAGCCGGGCATGCGGCTGCTGGATGTGGGCTGCGGCTGGGGGGCGCTGGCCGCCTACGCCGCTGAGCACTACGGCGTGGAGGTGGTGGGGATCACGGTGTCGGCCCAGCAGGCCATGTGGATGCGCGACCACCTGGCGCACCTGCCCATCCGCATCGAACAATGCGATTACCGCCAGCTGCCGGCCCGTGATCCCGGCTGGTTTGACCGCATCGTCTCGGTGGGGATGTTTGAGCATGTGGGCCGCCGCAACGACCGCACCTTTTTCGGCACGTTGGACCGGTTGCTGGCCCCCGATGGACTGGTGCTCCTCCACAGCATCGGCAGCGCCTGCACCACCCGCCGCATTGACCCCTGGATCGACACCTACATCTTTCCGGGGGGGCGCCTGCCCTCGGCGCAGGAGCTCGCCCGGGGGGTGGAGGGAATCTTCCTGATTGAAGACTGGGAGAACTTCGGCCTCGATTACGACCGCACCCTGATGGCCTGGTGGCGCAATTTCGAAGCCGCCTGGCCGGTGTTGCAGCACGACAGCAGTGCCGAGTTTTTTCGCTTCTGGCGGTATTACCTGCTCAGCTGCGCTGGTTTCTTCCGCTCGCGGCAGGGGCAGCTGTGGCAATTGGTGCTCAGCAAGCCCGGGCGTTCAGAGCCATACCGCTCCTGGCGACCCGGGTGTCAGCAGCCGCACACAGCGCCGCAGCACGCTGCCGCGAAGCCAGAGCAACACTGCTTCGACGTAGACGGCACAACGGCGACCCACCAGAGGATTGAGGGCCACCATTCGCAACCTCAATGAGTGATGCCTTCGGTGACTACCTACGCAGCATTGGTCGCATTCCCCTGTTGACCGCCCAGGAGGAGGTGCATCTGGGAATGATCGTGAAGGAGTGGATGGAGGCGGAGCAGCCCTCGCCGGGGCTGCAACGCCGGGGCCGTCGGGCCCTGCAGCGGATGGTGACCGCCAATCTGCGCCTCGTGGTGACGGTGGCCCTGCGCTACATCCGCCGCCTCAAGCACCTCTCCCACGATCCGATGGATCTGGTGCAGGCCGGCAACATCGGCCTGCTGCGGGCCGCCGAGAAATTTGATCCCACCAGGGGATACAAATTCTCCACCTACGGCTACTGGTGGATCCGCCAGTCGATCAACCGCTACCTCCAGGAGCACAACGGCGCCATTCGCCTGCCCGTGAATCTGGTGAGCCTGGCGATGCGGGCCGAGATGCTTCAAAACGGGGGTGGCCGGCCGCTGAACGCCGATCAGCTGGCCGATGAATTGGGGGAATCCCCGAAGCGGGTGATGTACGCCCTGGCGGTGCAGCACCGCAGCAACACGGTGTCGCTCGACCAACAGCTGTCCAACGGTGATGGGGAGATGACCCTGCTGGATACGGTGACTGACCCCCGCCAGCCCGAGATTGAAGACGACTACCGCTGGATGACGAACCACCTGGCCCTGCTCTCCACGCCAGAGCGCACGGTGATCCAGCTGCGCTATGGATCGGGCAACCACCGCTCCTATTCCGAGGTGGCGCGCCTGATTGGCCGCACCAAGGATCAGGTGCAGCGGCTGGAGCGCCATGCCCTGGCCAAATTGCGC
>CAWUND010000192.1:0-2978 GCA_963923815.1 uncultured bacterium | reverse complement strand
AACATCTTCCCGATCATCAAAAAGGCCGTCTACAGCGGCCACGAGGTGTTCCTGCGGGAGCTGGTGAGCAACGGTGTGGATGCCATCAGCAAGCGCCGCATGGCCGCCATGGCCGGCGACTGCAGTGAGGGCAGCGAGGGGCAGATCCGCATCCGCATCGACCGCGAAGCCAAGACCCTCACCATTTCCGACAACGGCATCGGCATGACCGCCGATGAGGTGAAGCGCTACATCAACCAGGTGGCCTTCTCCAGCGCCGAGGACTTCCTGGAGAAGTACAAGCAGGAGAACGACGCCATCATTGGCCACTTCGGCCTGGGCTTCTACTCCAGCTTCATGGTGGCCAAGCAGGTGGAGCTGATCACCCTCAGCGCCCGCGACGGCAGCGAAGCGGTGCGTTGGAGCTGTGATGGGTCGCCCAACTTCAGCCTCGAAGCGGCCGAGCGCAGCGAACCGGGAACCGATGTGGTGCTGCACCTGATGGAGGAGGAGCTCGAGTACATCGAGCCGGCGCGCATCCGCACCCTGATCACCACCTACTGCGATTTCATGCCGGTGGAGGTGCAGCTGGAGGGGGAAACCGTCAACAAGCGCGAGGCCCCCTGGCGCAAGAGCCCCCGCGAGCTCAGCGACGACGACTACATCGAGCTCTACCGCTACCTGTATCCCTTCCAGGGGGATCCGCTGTTGTGGGTGCACCTCAACACCGATTACCCCTACAACCTGCAGGGCATCCTCTACTTCCCGAAATCCACCGGCCGGGCCGATTGGGAGAAAGGCGAGATCAAGCTCTACTGCAACCAGGTGTTCGTGAGCGACTCCATCAAGGAGGTGGTGCCCCGCTACCTGCTGCCGTTGCGCGGCGTGATCGATTCACCGGACATCCCGCTCAACGTGAGCCGTTCAGCGCTGCAGACCGACCGCCGGGTGCGCTCCATCGGTGGCTTTGTGGCCAAGAAGGTGGGGGATCGCCTCAAGGATCTGCACCGCGACGATCCCAAGCGCTACGCCGAGATCTGGGAATCCCTGGCCCCGTTCATCAAGATCGGCGCCATGGAGGACGACAAGTTCGCCGACCAGGTGAGCGAGCTGGTGCTGTTCGGCACCACCGCGAGCGCAGCGGAGGGGGAGAACCCTGATCCGATCCCGGGTACCGACGGCAAGGCCTACACCACCCTGGGGGGCTACCGCTCCCGTTTGGATGCCGCCCAGGACAAGCGAATCCTCTACTGCACCGATGAAGCGGGCCAGGCCGGTGCGCTCGCCCTGTGGAAGGGCCAGGGGGCCGAGGTGCTGCTGGCGGACACCTTCATCGACACCCAATTCATCCCCTGGCTGGAATACCGGCACAGCGAGCTGAAGTTCCAGCGGGTGGACAGTGAGCTCGACGATTCCCTGCAGGAGAAGGAGAGCGAACTCAGCGATGCCGATGGCAAGGACAGCTCCGAGAAGGTGCGGGAGTTGTTCAAGACCGCCCTGGCCAACGACAAGGTGACCATCCAGGTGCAGGCCCTCAAGGGGGACCAGGCTCCCGCCGCCTTGATCCTGCTGCCGGAGCAGATGCGCCGCATCAACGACATGGGTGCCCTGATGGAGCAACGGCTCCCCGGCCTGCCGGAGCACCATGTGCTGCTGGTCAACCGCCGTCATCCCCTGGTGGAAGGGCTGCTCAAGCTCTCCGCCGGTTCGGTGATCACCGGCACCGGCAGCTCCCCCAGCCAGCAGCTGGCTGACGACCTCAGCCGCCACATCTACGAGATGGCACGGCTGGCGGTGGGTGGTTTGGAGCCCAACCAATTGGCCGGCTTCCAGCAACGCAGCTGTGATCTGATGGGCCGACTGATGGAGCGGGGGATCTGATCCGCTGAGCAGCATGGGCGCCGCCGCACTCTTCCCCGCCCTGGCTCTGCTGGTGGGCGGTGGCCTGCTGGCGCTGCTGCTGGGGCGCATCACGCGCCTGCTGGCCGGTCAACGGGCCAGTGCAACGGGGTTGCTGTTGGCCGATGCCATTCCACCCGTGGGCTGGCTGGTGAGCGCCGCCGTGGCCTGGCGCACCCTGCCCCTCGCCCTGGGGGCCGATCAGTTGTTGATGGCGGCGGCCAAGCTGGTGCTGCTGGTGGTGTTGGTGCGGTTGGTGAACCGCATCACCATCCGGGCGTTCCGTGGTTGGACCGAGCGCTGCCCCGATGAGGCGGTGGCCTCCATGCTCTGGTCGCTGGCACCCCTGCTGCGGGCCCTGATCTGGTGCCTGGGCGGGGTGCTCTACCTGCAAAACATTGGCGTGCAGATGGCGGCGATCTGGGCCCTGCTCAGCGCCGGTGGCATCGGTGCCGGTTTGGCCCTCAAGCAGCCCGTGCAGGAGTTTTTCAACTACCTCACGATCCTGTTAGACCGCCCCTTCCAAACGGGCCAATGGATCCAGGTGAATGGCATCACCGCCCGGGTGGAGCGGGTGGGGGTGCGCTCCACCCGCTTGCGCAACCTCAGCGGCGAAGCCGTGGTGATGGGCAACAGCCTGCTCACCAGTGCGGTGGTCACCAACTGCGATGAGCTGCAACAGCGCCGCGTGGTGTCGCGGTTTGCCCTGCAGGCCTCCGCCGATCCCGACGCCCTCGAGCAGATGCCGGCCCGGGTGGCCCAGCTGGTGCGCAACCAGCCGGATGCACGGTTCGAGCGCTGCCACTGCCTGGAGTTGCAGGGCAATGCCCTGATCGTTGAGCTGGTGTACGGCCTCGAGGGGGTGGATCTGGAGCGGCACCGCCTGGTGCAGCAACGGGTCACCCTGGGGCTCAACCGCCTGCTGCAGGAGCTGGCTCTGCCCTTGGCCAGCAACTGACTTGCTACTGTGGGCAGCTTGGACCTGAGATGGTCCAGCACTGTTCGTTCCCCAGAAGGTCGGTCATGTCCCGGGTCTGCCAACTCACCGGCAAGCGCGCCAACAACGGCATGGCCGTGTCGCACTCCCACGTGCGCACCAA
>CAWUND010000191.1:0-2989 GCA_963923815.1 uncultured bacterium | reverse complement strand
GGGGCCCACCGCTTCGAAGCGCACCTCCAGGCCCGCCTCCGCCAACCGCGCCGGGCAGAGGGTCAACAGCTGCACGGCGCCGGCGGGGAGGTCGCCGTAGAAGCGGGCCGCCGTGGCATCCACCTGGTGCGCCTGGCTGAGGTGCACGAATCCCACCTGCTCCAGGCTCTGGCCGCGGGTGGAGATGCGGTAGCTGCTGCCGCTGGCGCGGCAGGCCCGCCACTCCTCCGCCAGGGCCAAGTGATACAGCCACTGGGGGGATCGCCAGGGGCAGCGCGGCCCCCAGGGGGGCTCCAACACCGTGGCCAGGGCCGCTGAACCCTCAAAGCGCCGCAGCCATTGCCGCAACGGCCCCAGCCCCGGCTCGGCATCGAAGGCCGCCGCATCGGCGCCGCGGAACTGGCGCACAAACGGCAGCAGCGCCCAATCCGCCAGGTAAAGCCTTGGCCCCAGCAGCCCACCGCCCGGATGCAGCTGATCCTGCCAACGCCGCAGGATCGCGAGGGCGGCGCGGCGATGGTCGGCCGATGGCTCCTCGGGGTAGCGATCGGGGTATTTGAAGCGATCCAGGTGGTGCTTGAAGGGGCCGTCGTTCTCCGCGAGGAGCGCAGCGCTGGCGGCGCCGTCGCCGGCCAACCAGCCCTCGGGGTCGGCGCGCTGCAGCGCCCAGTGCATCACCGCCAGGCTCTGGTCGATCACCGTGCCATCGGGCAACACCAGCACCGGCACGGTGCCCTTGGCGGAGGCCGCCAGCAGCTCCGGCGGCTTGGCCGAGAGGGCCACCTCCCGCAGCTCCAGATCCACCCCCGGCCGCAGACCCGCCGCCGCCAGGGCCAAGCGCGCCCGGATCGCATAGGGGCAGCGGCGAAAGCTGTAGAGGATCGGGGCGGCCATGGGGCGGCTCAACCCTGGGGCATGGCCGCACCGATGTGGGCCTGGCCGCGGCTGCGGGCCAGCTGCAGTTGCCGTTGGCGCTCGGCGAAGCGGGCCCGGTCGGCGTCGCTGAAGCGATCGATGCAGTGGGGGCAGCTCACCCCCTCGCGGTAGGCGGCGTGGCTGCGATCCGCCGGCGACAGCGGCAACCCGCAGGCGTGGCAGAGGCTGTAGCTGCCGGGCTCCAGCCGGTGGTTCACGCTCACCCGCTGGTCGAACACGTAACACTCCCCCCGCCAGCGGCTGCCCGCCTCGGGCACCTCCTCCAGGTAGCGCAGGATGCCCCCCTGCAGGTGATGCACCCCCTCAAAGCCCTGCTGCAGCAGGTAGGCGGTGCTCTTCTCGCAGCGGATGCCACCGGTGCAAAACATGGCAATGGCCTTGGGGCGGCGCTCCGCCACCAGCGGCCGCAGGGTGTGCTCCACCCAGGCGGGGAACTCGCGAAAGCTGTCGGTGTCGGGGTGAATCGCCCCCTCGAAGCTGCCCACCGCCACCTCGTAGGCGTTGCGGGTGTCCACCACCAGGGTGTCGGGGTCGGCGATCAAGGCATCCCACTGCTGGGGGGGCACGTAGGTGCCCACCTGCTGCGCCGGCTTCACCGTGGGGCAGCCCATGGTCACGATCTCGCGCTTGATCCGCACCTTGAGGCGATGGAAGGCCTGCTGCGGCGCCTGGCTCAGCTTGGCCTCCAACTGCCCCAGGCCGGGCAGCTGCCGCAGCCGATCCAGCAGCCGCTGCACCCCGGGCTCCGCACCGCTCACCGTGCCGTTCACCCCCTCCTGGGCCAGCAGCACGGTGCCCCGCAGCTGGGCAGCCTCCGCCAGCTGCTTGAGCTCCGCCTGCAGGGCCGGCAGTGCGGCAACGTCGAGGGCGGTGAAGCCGTAGAAGGCCGCCACCTGCACGCTCATGCGGGCACCGGCTGCTCCCAGGCGCTCACGCCGGCGGCCGCCAGCAACTCCTGATCCGCCGCCACATCGGGGTTGCCGGTGGTGAGCAGGGTGTCGCCGTAGAAGATCGAATCGGCACCGGCCAGCAGGCACAGCACCTGGGCTTCGCGGGAGAGGGTTTCGCGGCCGGCGCTGAGGCGCACCCGGCTGTGGGGCATGAGGATGCGGGCCACGGCCACCATGCGCACCAGCTCGAGCGGATCCACGGGGGGTTGCTCCTGCAGGGGCGTGCCCTCCACGGCCACCAGGGCGTTGATCGGCACGCTCTCCGGGTGGGGGTTGAGGCTGGCCAGCACCTGCAGCAGTGAGGCGCGGTCGGTGAGGGTTTCGCCCATGCCGATGATGCCGCCGCAGCACATCGAGATGCCGGCCCGGCGCACCCGCTGCAGGGTTTCCAGCCGCTCCTGGTAGGTGCGGGTGGTGATGATCCGGTCGTAGTGCTCGGGGCTGGTGTCGAGGTTGTGGTTGTAGGAGGTGAGCCCCGCCTCCGCCAACCGTTCGGCCTGGCTGTCGCTGAGCATGCCGGCGGTCACGCAGGCCTCCAGGCCCAGCTCGCGCACGCCCCGCACCATGGCGAGCATGGCGTCGAAGGGGGCGCCGTCGCGGATGTCGCGCCAGGCCCAGCCCATGCAGAAGCGGTGGGCGCCGGCATCGCGGGCGGCGCGGGCCCGCGCCAGCACCGGCTCCACCTCCAGCTCAGGGCGCCCGGTCACGTCGCTGCTGTTGTGCATCGACTGGGGGCAATAGGCGCAGTCCTCCTCGCAGCCGCCGGTTTTCACACTCAGCAGCGAGGCCAGCTGCACCCGGTAGCCGGGGTTGGCCTCGCGGTGCACCGCCTGGGCCCGCCAGAGCAGCTCCATCAGGGGCAGCTCCAGCAGCGCCTGGATCTCGGCGGTGCTCCAGTCGTGGCGGAGCTGCAGGGGGGCGGCGGTCAAGGGGCGGGCGCTCCGGGGGAACAACGCAACGGCGAACGGTCAGGTCAGACCAGACTCCACACCGCCGAAGCGGCGCTGGCGGTTCTGGTAATCGAGCAGGGCGGTGGTGAGGGCCCCCCCATCGAAATCGGGCCAGAGCACATCGGTGATGTGCAGCTCGGCGTAGGCCAGCTG
>CAWUND010000190.1:0-3055 GCA_963923815.1 uncultured bacterium | reverse complement strand
ACCGGCAGCAGGCGGATCTGCTCGGGGGCCAGCCAGAAGGGGAAATCGCCGGCGTAGTTCTCGGTCATGATCCCGAAGAACCGCTCCAGCGAGCCGAAGATGGCGCGGTGGATCATGATCGGCCGCTGCCGGGAGCCGTCGGCCGCCACGTAGTCGAGGTGGAAGCGCTCGGGCAGGTTGAAGTCGAGCTGGATGGTGGAGCACTGCCACATCCGGCCGATGGCGTCTTCGATCTTGAGGTCGATCTTGGGGCCGTAGAAGGCGCCGCCCCCCTCATCGATCTTGTAGGCCCAGCCCTTGCGATCGAGGGCCTCGATCAATCCCTTGGTGGCCAGCTCCCACACGGCGTCGTCGCCGATCGACTTCTCCGGCCGGGTGGAGAGGTTGATCTCGTAGTGGCGGAAATCGAAGGTGGAGAGGATCCGTTCGGTGAGGTCGAGGATCGCCAGGATCTCGTCGCTGATCTGCTCCGGCAGGCAGAACACGTGGGCGTCGTCCTGGGTGAAGCCGCGCACGCGCATCAGGCCGTGCATCACGCCGGGGCGCTCGTAGCGGTACACGGTGCCCAGCTCGGCCCAGCGGATCGGCAGCTCGCGGTAGCTGCGCAGGGTGCTGGCGTAGGTGAGCACGTGGAACGGGCAGTTCATCGGCTTGAGCTGGTATTCCCGCTCATCCACCTGCATCGGGCCAAACATCGACTCGGCGTAGAAGTCGAGGTGGCCTGAGGTTTTCCAGAGGCTGATGTCGGCCACGTGGGGCGTGTACAGCAGCTCGTAGCCCGCCTCGAAGTGCAGCTCGCGCCAGAGGTTTTCGATCAGCAGGCGCATGCGGGCGCCGCGGGGGTGCCAGAACACCAGGCCGGCGCCGGCTTCGTCCTCGATCGAAAAGAGGTCGAGGTCGGTGCCGAGGCGGCGGTGGTCGCGGCGCAGGGCCTCCTGCTTGCGGCGCTGGTGCTCCGCCAGCTGCTCGGGGGTTTCCCAGGCGGTGCCGTAGATGCGCTGCAGCTGGGCGTTGTTCTCATCGCCGCGCCAGTAGGCGCCGGCCACGCTTTCCAGCTCGAAGGCCTTGGCGTTGAGCTCGCTGGTGTTGGCCACGTGGGGGCCGGCGCAGAGGTCCCACCACTGCTCCCCGAGGGTGTAGAGGGTGATGGGCTCCTGGATGCCCGCCAGGATCTCCAGCTTGTAGGGCTCGTTCTGGGCCTGGATGCGGGCCTCGGCCTCGCTGCGGCTCACCTCCAGGCGCTCCAGCGGCAGCTTCTGGTTGATGATCTTGATCATCTCCTTCTTGATGGCCTTGAGGTCGGCCTCGGTGAAGGGGTCGGGGCTGTCGAAGTCGTAGTAGAAGCCGCTCTCGGTCCAGGGGCCGATGGTGACCTGCGCCTTCGGAAACAGGCGCTGCACCGCCATGGCCATCACATGGCTCATCGAGTGGCGGATGCGCAGCAGCTGCTCGCTCTCGCTGGTTTTGGGCAGCTGGATCGCCGGGGTCTGAAGGCTGGCGGCGGTCAAGGCGGAGCGGTGGCAACCCCGATCCTACGCAGCCCTTTTGAGCCGATCCCTAGGCTGCCGGCGTGAGCCAAATGCCTGCCCCACCGCCCTCCGGGGCCGATTCCCCCCAGGAGCCGGGCGAGCTGCTGGATCAGCTGCTCGAGTCGTTGTTTGACGACTTCTGCTTTTGGTTTCAGCGGGGCTTGGTGCTGTTGGAGCACACCCCGGAGCCGCTGCTGCCCCCCGGGGAGTGCACCAGCCTGCGGACCGATCTGGAGGAGGGGCTGCAGGCGATCGCGGCGGCGCGGGCCCTGCGGGGGGCCTGCTCAACGCCGATGGCGGTGGACCTGGAGGCCATGGCCCCCTGGCACCGGCTGATGATGCGGGTGTGGAGCCTCTCCTCGCTGCTGCGGGCGGCGGGGGTGGCCCTGCCGGAGGGGGGTTAGCCCCGCAGGCTGGCGAGGTTGTCCCGGTAGAAGCGCGCCAGCTCGTCGGGGGTTTTCACCGGTTGGCCGTAGGCGCTGCCGCCGCCGGCGCTGGGGAAGGAGGCCCACTCGCGGGCCAGCACCGCCATCACCTCGCGGGTGAGGCCCAGGCGATCCACCTGCTCAAGCACGCCGCGGCGGTCGACCAAATAAAGGGCGGCCTGGTCTTGGCTGCGGGGGTCGAAGCTGCGTAGGGCGAGGCGCTCGGCGGCTTCGCGCCAGGTGTTGGGCAGGAATTGATAGGCCCCGGCGGCGGCGCTGCGGTAGCGCTTGCTCACCGTGATCTCAGGGTGGCGGGCCAGGCTGCCGAAGCGGCCGCCGCCGTAGAGGGTGCGGTAGCCCTCGCCGCCCTGCTTCCAGGTGCCTTCCGCGTAGCGGATGGTGTTGAGCAGCGCCTGGCGCTCGGGGGTGATCGCGTAGTCGCGCTGCTCGAGCTCAGCACCGCTGCCCCGCTGGCTGCCCTGGGAGGGGCTGGCCAGGGAGGTTGCCGCCAGCAGCACCAGGCCCAGGGCCGTGGCGGCGGCGGTGGTGGCGGGGGACGCCTGTCCCCGGCGAAGCGGTCTTGAGCTCAGCAAACGGCAGATCGATCGGATTGCGGGCAGCCTGCTGGTCGGGCGAGACCCATGGCGAGACGGGTTTCCCGGGGACTGGACAAATGAGACGCGATGTGCGTATGCAGGGCGGCCCCCTGGGTCACGGGCCTGGCGGCCCAGGGGGTGCGGGGCTCAATGATCAGCCACCTTTATCTTTCCTTCCGGATTGATCAGGTGGTGGCGGCGCCTCAGGCGGCCGGCAGGAAGCCCAGGGCGGCGCGGGTGCGCTCCAGGCTGGCGTTGGCCACGGCGCTGGCCCGCTCACGCCCCTCCGCCAGCACCCGATCCAGCTGGGCCGGGTCGGCGCTGAGCTCGGCGTAGCGCTGCTGGATCGGCCGCAGGGCCTCCACCATCACCTCAGCCAGTAGGGGCTTGAAGGTGCCCCAGCCCATGGCGGCGCACTCGCTGGCGGCGGCCTCGCGGCCCTTGCCGCTCAGCAGGGCGTAGAGGCCCAGCAGGTTGTCGGTTTCGGGGCGCTCGGGGTTGCCGA
>CAWUND010000189.1:0-3066 GCA_963923815.1 uncultured bacterium | reverse complement strand
CCGATCTCATGGTCGCCGTTGAAGTCGATGCTGTTCATGCTCTTGAACAGCGTGCGCCGCAACTCCGCCTCGCTTCTGCCCGATTGTTTGATCAGCGCCGGATCCATCGCAAAGCGCGTGGGGGTGAGGATCGCGTTCACCTTGAAGCGCCCCAGGGGCGTGTAGCCCTCCTCAAAGCGGGCGCCGGCGCAGGTGACGCCATGGCGCCCAAAGCCCACCTTGAACAGCTTGCGCTCCTCACCCCGGGGCAACACCCCAAAGCTGCTGGAGGGGTCCTTGAGGTCGAGGTTGATGCGGATCGGCCCCGTGATCGGAGGGGCAGCCGCGCTGCCGCCCTTGCCGCCACCACCGCAGCCCGCCAGCGCCAGGCACAACCCCACAACGGCAAGCGTGGGCAGTGGTCGCATGGCGGGCCAAATCAGCTCGGCCCCATGTTGGCGAGTTCTCGCCGATCGGCACACGCTGGGAGGGCCCTCACCCGCCAGAGTGGGGAGAGCAGCCAAGCCGCCAAGCCCATGAAGGAAATCAGCCCGATGGAGCTGCTGCTGCGCATGGGCGCCAAGGTGGCCGCCGTGAGCGGGGTGGTTGCCCTGATCGTGTGGGTCACCTGGGTGATGCTCGACCTCAAAAACCTGCAAAGCGGCTTCACGCTCCCCTACTGAGGCCGCCGGCGGGCTGCCAGGGGTGACAGCGCCACCCCACCTATGGCATGACCAAGGTGGTCCTGCGGGGTGGCCATGGCCGACTTCCTGGTGCTGTTCTCCGACCCAGTGGGCGCGGGCTACCGCAAGGTGCAGGCCCTCACGGCCCAGCACGCCGCCGACGTGATGAAGCTGCTCAACCCCGAGGCCCAGGTGTCGGTGGTGCCGGCGGAGCAGCTCAGCGTGATCGACCGCCACCAGCTCGTGGCCGACTGGATCCGCCTCACGCAGGCCTGATCGCGCTCAGCGCATCGATCCACATTCGGCGCTGAGCTCGCCGTAGGGGCCATCAAGGGCCGCAGGATCGGCAGCCGAGCCCACCGGCAGGGCCATCACCCGGGCCTCATAGCCGAGCAGCGCCGTGTAGCAGCGCAGTTGCTTGTCGGCCTCAGCGCGCTTTTTGAGGCGGTTGGTGGCGTCGAGGAAGGGTTTGCAGGCCGCGCCCGGGCCGCCCTGCACGCAGGCCCAACCCTGGCTGCGCAGGGCCGCAAGCCCCTGGGCCCGGGCCGCCAACGGCGACCCGAGCAGCGCTGCGCTCAGCAGCAACAGGCTCCGCAACCTCATCCCACAAAGCGGCCGTAGAGCCAGCGCACGAAGCCCCCCAGCACCGGCACGGGGCCGAAGGTGGGGCCCACGAAATCGAAATAGTCGCGGTGGTCCACGATCTTGCCCTCGCCGTTGAGCAGCAGGCGCGTGGCCCCCGGGTAGAGGAATTCGATGCCCTTGATCTTGAGGCCCATCTCCCACTCCACAAAAGCGGTGTCGCCGCTGATGGCCACCGCCTCGGGCCGCAGCATCACGTCGTCGCAGCGCTTCAGCAGCCCCTCCTGGGCCGCCAGGTAGGCCTCGATGCCGTGGTGCTCCTGGGTGGGGTCTTGGAAATGCACCGTGTCGGCGTAGGCGGCGCGCCACTGGGCATCGCTGGGGGCCGGGGCGCCATAGGGCTTGGTGAACAGGGCCCGCAGGCTGTCGGGGTTCACGGGCGACTCGCCACAAGGGCTTTCAAGCGTATGGGGATCGCGGGAGAATCGGCGCACGTTGCACCGACCCCCATGCGTCGCGCCTGGTCTGCCGCCCTGCTGCTGGCCCTGCTCGCCCCCGCCGCCCAGGCGGCACCGTTCAGCTACGACCCGGTGTCGTTTGCGGGCTTCGCCAACGCCAGCTTCAAGCGCGACGGCAAGCGCCTGTTTGTGAAAAACCTCGGCACCTGCCTGCGGGAAGGGAAAGACAAAACCGGCTACCGCTGCCTCAGCGGCGAGCTGCTGGAAGATCAGCCCGCCAAGCAGGGCCGCAACTTCTGCAAGCTCAGTGCCATCTGGTACGTGCCCTTCAGCCAAACGGTGCAGGTGCGCCCCGGCCCCTGCCAATTCCGCAGCGACAAGCAGCGCCTGGTCAACGAAGGCCAACAGCTGCTGCGCCAGGGGCTCGAGCAGCTGGAGAACTTCAAGCGCTGAGGGCCCTCAACCCTCCCCGTATGGGGGTAGTGGCCGGGGCACAGCCCTTCCGAGGATGCTCCCAACAGACCAAGGGGGGCCGCCATGCCCACCAGCAGCCCACAAGCCAACACCCCCATCCGGCCAGCCCCAGCCAGCTGCATGGGCTTCACCTGCCTGAAATGGAGCGCCAGCGGTGAGCTCTCGGAGCTCGACCGTGCCCTGGTGCTGCGGCGGCTGGCCCAGGCCGATCCCCAACTGCTGCAGCTGGAGGCAGAAGCCAGCTGATCTACGGTGGAGGGCTGTGCCACAGCCGCCCATGGGCTCCTCCACCATCACCCACAACGGCGTGGAGTACCGGCTCACGCGGCTGCCGTCGGCCCTGGAGGCCTCCCGCAGCGATCCCGCCAACCGCATTCGCCCCTGGCTAAACCGCAGCGAGCAGGAGCTGCTGCAGGCCCAGCGGATCGAGCGCGCCCGCCGCGACAACGGCATCCCCGCGCCCGAGGAGTGGATGTGGTGAATCAGCCGGTGCCGCTGCGCTGATCCAGCTCGCGCCGGTGCTCCACCCAGGCGCGCTGCAGATCCATGCGCGTCACCCGGTAGCCCAGCCGCCTGGCCGCCAGGATCAGCTCCTTGCCGGAGCGGCAATGGCGCAGCGAACGCGCCAGGGCGCCGTCGGCCTCGGCATCCAGCACCAGTCGCTCCAGCTCCGACCAGCTCATCGGCATCACCGCCTGGGTCTCTCACCATGCCGCCCGAATCGGGCATGCGCCAGTGCGGCGCCAGTGGGTTGGGTGTGTCCCTCGAGACCCATGCAGCGGACACAAAAAAGCCCCCGCCGGAGCGGGGGCCTTGAGGATCAACCGGTGGTTGATCAGCCGATGGCAGGAGCGGTCAGAGCCACGGGGGTGGCTTCTGCAGCGGCCAGG
>CAWUND010000188.1:0-3066 GCA_963923815.1 uncultured bacterium | reverse complement strand
CGTGCCCAGCTCACCGCGCTGGTTGGAGCCGGCCGAGCGGGCCCCCCTGTTTGCGGCGGTGGCGGCCGCCAGCCCGGCCTGCCTGGGGGTGCTGGTGGTGGCCGACCCCGACGACGCCCAGCTGCCGGAGCTCGGGCCCGGCCAGGGCCACCGGGTGCTGCAGCTGCATGGCGCCGAAACGGTGGAGCGTTGCCGCCAGCTGCGCCAGGCCCTCGGGCCGGAGCTGCTGCTGTGGAAGGCGCTGCGCATCCGCTGCCCCGAGGATCTGGCCCAGGCCGAGGCCTACGCCGGCTGCGTGGATGCCCTGCTGCTGGATGCCTGGGTGCCCGATCAGCTGGGGGGCACGGGCCACCGCATCCCGATTGATTGGCTGCAGGGCTTCCGGCCCGCCTTGCCCTGGTGGTTGGCCGGTGGCCTCAACCCGGAGCGGCTGGCGCCGGCCCTCAACGGGCTGGCCGCCGCCCCGCCCGATGGGGTGGATGTGTCGAGCGGGGTGGAGCGTGCCCCCGGCGACAAGGATCTCGATCGGGTGGCGGCGTTGCTGACGGCCCTGGCCCCCTTCCGCCAGGATCAGCACACCTGATCCCCCACCGATGGCCCGTTCGCTTCGGCCCCTGCTCACCCTGCTGGCCGCCGCCGCCCTGCCCCTGCAGGGGGTGGCCTCGGCCCAGGATTTGGTGGGCTGCCAGCTGGTGGATGGCACCCTGCAGTGCGTGCCCGGCGTCACCGAGAGCCCCCAGCAGCAGATTCAGCAGCTGCAGCAGCAGATCTCCACCGACGTGAAGCTCGAGGGGGCTGTGCAGCAGCGCATCGACGGCCTGCAGAAGCTGGAGCTCTCCGGCAATGCGGCGGTGGGCCAGCTGCTCACGGCAGCGGCCCAAATCAATGCCCAGGCGGCCCTGCCCCAGGCCAACTACCACTGGTACCGGATGAAGCCCGGCACCCGCAGCTGGGTGCTCATCGAGGGGGCCAACGGCACCACCTATGTGCCGGGCAGCCTCGATGTGGGCCAAAACCTGATGGTGGTGGTGGTGGTCAACCAGAACGGCCAGGTGAAGCGCGTGGCCTCCACCCCGGTGGGGCCTGTTCAGCCCTAGTTGCCCAGCAGCGATTCCTGCTGCTTCACCAGCTCGAAGAACTCCGCCTTGAGGCTGGGGTCGTGGCGGAAGTCGCCGCGCACCACGGAGTTCACCATGCTGGTTTGGGGCTCCTTCACGCCGCGCCACTTCATGCAGTAGTGCTGGGCCTTCACCAGGATCGCCAAGCCCTGGGGCTCACACAGGCGCTCAATTTCGTCGGCCAGGATCATCACCGCCTCCTCCTGGATGTGGGGGCGGGAGAACACCCAATCGGCCACCCGTGAAAACTTGGAGAGGCCAATCACCCGCTCGCCGGGTTTGATGCCGATCCAGCAGTTGCCCAGGATGGGCACCAGGTGGTGCGAACAGGCGGAACGCACCGTGATCGGGCCCACGGTATAGATCTCGTCGAGCTGTTTGACGTTGGGGAAGCTCGCGATCTTGGGCTGTTGGTGATAACGCCCCTTGAACACCTCGTGCAGGTACATGCGGGCCACGCGCTCCGCCGTTTCCTCGGTGTTGTGATCGTTTTCGATGTCGATCACCAGGCTGCGCAGCAGCTCGCGCACCTTGCCGGCCACCTCCAGCTCGAGCTGGTCCATCTCGCCATCGAGCAGATGCTCGGCGATGTTGTCGTTGGCCAGGAAGGGCACGCCGGCGGCCTCGAGACGCTCGCGGATGCGCCGGCTCACCGGCGTCAGCTGGCCGGGAAGGCTCGAGGGGAGGGTTGAAGTCATGGGTGGTCCACGCTCAGCGCTCAGAGAACACCGGCGGCGGGCATCAGGGTGACATCCTCCACGTGGTGGGAGGAGGGTTGCTGGGCCAAAGACAGCAACGTCTCGGCCACGCGATCCGCCGAAAGCATGGCACGGCGATCAAACGAACTGTGGACCGTGGCGGTGTCCCAGAGGGGCGTATTAACCGCACCCAGGGTGAGGGTGGAGACGCGGATCCCATGGCTGCGCTCCTCCTCCGCCAGGCAGCGGGTGAAGCTCGCCAGGGCCGCCTTGCTGACGCAATAGGCCCCCCACTCGGGGAAGGCGTTGCGGGCGGCATGGCTGCTCACATTGATGATCAGGCCGCCCCCCTGGCGGCGCAGCTGCGGCACCACCGCCTGGCACAGCTGGAACACGCTGGTGAGGTTGAGCTGCAGCAGCCACTGCCACTGCTCCAGCGGCATCTCCTGCAGCGATCCGGTGTAGGCGGCGCCGGCGTTGTTGATCACCACCGTGGGCTCCAGGCCCCGCTGCAGCAGCTCCGCCAGGGCCGGGCCGACGGCCGCGGCATCCGCCAGGTCGACGCAGCAGGTTTCCACCCGCCGCCCCAGGGCCCGCAGCTCCGTGGCCAGGGCCTCCAGCTCGGGGGCGCTGCGGGCCAGCAGCAGCAGGTTGTAGCCGGCGGCGGCGAAGCGGCGGGCGCTGGCCGCGCCGATGCCGCGGGAGGCGCCGCTGATCAGCACGGCCGGTTGGGGGGACTCGCTCAAGGGCTTGGGGAGACGCGGCTCAGGAACTGAGGCTCGGGTCTTGGGTGCCGGCCTCCAGGAAGCGGCCCATGCGGCGGAACTTGGCGTAGCGCTGGTCGAGCAGCTCCTGCTCGCTCAGCGCCTGCAGCTGAGTGAGCTCCTGCAGCAGGGCGCTGCGCAGGTTGTCGGCCGCCTGGCGCGGGGCCCAGTGGTTGCCACCGGAGGGCTCGGGGATCACCGCATCGATGATCCCCAGCTTGAGCAGATCCGGGGCGGTGATCTTGAGGGCCTCGGCCGCCACCGGCGCCTTGCCCGCATCGCGCCACAGGATCGAGGCGCAGGCCTCGGGGCTGGCCACGGTGTACACGCTGTGCTGGAACATCAGCAGCCGGTCGGCCACGCCGATGCCCAGGGCGCCGCCGGAGCCGCCCTCGCCGATCACCGTGGCCAGGATCGGCACCCGCAGCCGGAACATCTCCCGCAGGTTGACGGCGATGGCCTCCCCCTGGCCCTGCTCCTCCGCCA
>CAWUND010000187.1:0-3079 GCA_963923815.1 uncultured bacterium | reverse complement strand
GTGGCGGTGCAGATCGAGCGCATCGTGGATGACGGGCCCCGCACCGCCGTGCTCGCCACGGTGCTGGTGGAACGCAGCAGCCAGAAGGGGATCCTGATCGGCAAGGGGGGCAGCATGCTGCGCCAGATCGGCAGTGGCGCCCGGCTGCAGATGCAGAAACTGATCGATGGCCCGGTGTACCTGGAGCTGTTCGTGAAGGTGGTGCCCAACTGGCGCCGCAGCGCCAGCCGCCTGGCGGAGCTCGGCTATCGGGGCGACTGAGGCGGGCGACTGAGAGAATCGCCCGATGAGCAGCTCCAGCCCCGACTTCCCCCCCGCCAGCATCGAGGCGTTTTTGCGCAGCTGCGCCGGCGAATGGATGGGCCTGCGCAGCCGCTTCACCCCCACCGACGCCGAGGAGGCGGGCGACGGGGATGAATGGCACACCAGCGAGCGGGGGGAGCTGGTGGTGACCTTCCTGGAGCCCGACGACGCCACCAGCGTGGGGGGGCTGAGCGTGGGGCCCCAAGGCCAACCGGCACGGCAGCTGCAGTTCAGCGCCGATGGGCACCTGCAGGCGGGGGAGCAGCGCGGCCGCTGGGAGCTGTGGCCCGACGGCAGCCTGGAACTGGTGCTGAGCCAGGGGGAGGACGAACTGCGGGAACGGATCTGGTTCAACAAACCCAACCTGCGCCTGCGCAGCACCGTGGAGCAACGGGCCGACGGCAGCCTGGGGCGCGCCAGTTTCAGCTCCGAGATCCGCCGCGTCAGCCGCCCGGCCAGCTGAGATGGGGGCCCCCAGCCTGCGCCTGGATGTGGTGAGCCTGGCCCCGGAGGCCCTCACGCCGCTGCTGGAGCTCGGGGTCATCGGCCGGGCGTTTAAGGCGGGCATCGCCGAGCTGCACCTGCACAACCCCCGCGATTACGCCACCGACCGCTACCGCAAGGTCGACGATGAGCCCTACGGCGGCGGTGCCGGCATGGTGCTCAAGCCGGAGCCGGTGTTCGCCGCCGTGGAGGCGATCCCGGCGCTGCCCCGCCGGCGGGTGCTGCTGATGAGCCCCCAGGGCAAACCGCTCGAGCAGGCCGACCTGCGCCGCTGGGCATCGGACTGCGACCAGCTGGTGTTCCTCTGCGGCCACTACGAGGGCTTCGACGAACGCATCCGCAGCCTCGCCGATGAGGAGGTGTCGATCGGCGATTTCGTGCTCACCGGCGGTGAGTTGCCGGCGGCGGTGATCATCAACGGGGTGGTGCGGCTGCGGCCCGGCACCGTGGGCACGGAGGCCTGCCTGGAGGAGGAGAGCCACAGCAGCCTGCTGCTGGAGCACCCCCACTACACCCGGCCGGCGGAGTTCCGCGGCATGGCGGTGCCGGAGGTGCTGCGCAGCGGCGACCACGGCGCCATCGCCCGCTGGCGGCTGCAACAACAACAGCAGCGCACGCAGGCCCGCCGCCCGGATCTGTACGCCCGTTGGCAAGCCGGGCAGAACCCCGGCACCTAGGGTCTGAGGCCGGCAACGCTCCCCGCCCCATGCAGCTGCGCATCGGCAACGGCTACGACATCCACCGCCTGGTGGCGGGCCGGCCGCTGATCCTGGGGGGCCAGCGGCTGGAGCATCCCGCAGGGCTCGGCCTCGATGGCCACAGCGATGCCGACGTGCTGGTGCACGCGATCATGGATGCCCTGCTGGGCGCCCTCTCCCTGGGCGACATCGGCAAGTACTTTCCCCCCGACGACCCCCAGTGGAAAGGGGCCGACAGCCTGGTGCTGCTGGAGCAGGTGGTGGCCCTGGTGGCCGAACGGGGATGGCAGGTGATCAACGTGGATTCCGTGGTGATTGCCGAGCGCCCCAAGCTCAAGCCCCACATCGACGCCATGCGCAGTGCCATCGCCGCCCGCATGGGGCTGCAGCCCGATCAGGTGGGGGTGAAGGCCACCACCAACGAACGGCTCGGCCCTGAAGGGCGGGAAGAGGGCATCTCCTGCCACGCCGTGGCGCTGCTGCTGCAGCCATGAGCCGGCGGGCGCTGGCTAGGTTTCTGGCACTGGCCACCTGCCTGCTGATGCTGCTACTCGGCCATCCGGATGTGGCAATCGCCGAGCAGCAGCTCCCCGGTGGCACCTTTGAGGTGGCCGTGGTGGAACACCTGCGGGTGAAGGTGCCCGCGGAAGCACGCCAGGCCTGGCTGGAGGCCGAACGGGGCAGCTGGGAGCCCTGGCTGGCGCAGCAGCCGGGCTTCCTGGGGCGCGATCTGCTTTGGGACCCCGAGCGCGAGGAGGGCACCCTGCTGATCCGCTGGGCCAGCCGCGCCCAGTGGAAAGCCATTGCCACCGCCGACGTGGAAGCGGTGCAGGAGCGTTTCGAGCAGCTGGCCCGTGAGGCCACCGGCACGCGCCAGGGCAACCCCTTCCCGCTGGTGTTTGAAGGCGAACTGCAACCGGCCGCATGAGCGAGCAGGCCCGCCTCGACCTGCAGCGGCGCCGGCGCCTGGGGATGGTGGAGGCCATCTGGGGGGAACACAAAACCGCCGCCCAAATCGCGGCGATCCTGGTGCGGCTGCACACCCATGGCGAGCCGGCCCTGGCCACCCGGGTGGACGGGGCCAAGGCGGAGGCGGTGTCGGAGCAGTTGGCGGCCAACCCGGCCACGGCGCCCCTGCTGCCGCAGCTGCGCCATCACCCGGAGGCCCGTGGCCTCAGCCTGGGGGATCCCCTGGCGCAGCGCCCGGAGCTGGGCGGCGTGGTGGTGCTCAGCGGCGGCACCAGCGACCTGCCGGTGGCGGCGGAAGCGCAACTGGCGCTCCAGTGGCACGGCATCGCCACCGAGCTGCTGCTGGATGTGGGGGTGGCGGGGCTGCACCGGCTGCTGGATCAGCTGGAGCGCCTGCAGCCGGCCCGGGTGTTGATCGCCTGCGCCGGCATGGAGGGCGCCCTGCCCACGGTGCTGGCGGGGTTGGTGCCACAACCGGTGATCGG
This sequence comes from uncultured bacterium, assembly GCA_963923815.1. Classification (GTDB taxonomy): domain Bacteria; phylum Cyanobacteriota; class Cyanobacteriia; order PCC-6307; family Cyanobiaceae; genus Vulcanococcus. The sequence continues at coordinate 120 of CAWUND010000187.1, read as the reverse complement.
GGTGCCGGTGAGCGTGGGCTACGGCGTGAGTGCCGGCGGCCAAGCGGCCCTGCACGGCATGCTGGCCAGCTGCGCCCCCGGGCTCACGGTGGTGAACATCGACAACGGCTACGGAGCCGC
>CAWUND010000186.1:0-3095 GCA_963923815.1 uncultured bacterium | reverse complement strand
GGCTGGTCTGCTCGTAGGCCTCGAACACGCACCAGGCGAACAGGGTGCGCATGTCGAGTTGGCTGGTCCAGGCCTGCTCGAGGATCGGCAGCGGCAGCTCATGGCCCAGCTCGGCCACGGCCAGGCGCTGGGCTTCGGCCACGAAGTCGCCCTCGTGTTGCAGGGCTGACAGCCGCTTGAGCACCGGCACGATGCGGTCGAAGGCGCCGAGGGTGCGCTGCTCATAGGCCCGCAGGGCCGCATTGGCCTGGCCGTTGCTGAGCGGATGCAGGCCGGCGCCGCCGCGGTGACCGGCGGGGCGGATCACCACCGGTGAGGCCACGGGCCGCACGCGCTTGGAGAGGCCCGACACCGGGTTGAGCGGTGCGGGGCTCACGGGCGCGGGGGCGGTTGGGGCGCCCAGCTGCTCCGCAGCGGGTCGACGTCGCGGTGCCGTTGGGGCCAGGGGCCGCTCAAAGTTGGCGGGACGTCGACGCATCGATCAGGGCCTCAGCCGCGGGCGCCGCCGGACACCGTGATCAGGGAACCCTGGTCGGTGCTGCCGCTGGAGCCGGTGATCTTGCTGTTGGGGGCGGGGATTTCCTCGTTGCGCTTGCGCTGGAAGCCAGGCATGGCGCCCATGGGGCCCACACGGGTGGGGTTGCGGCGGCGGGCGGAGAGGCCCTCGGTGCCGGTCACCCGGTCACCGCGGTCCCAGTCGTCGCCGGTGATGCGGGAGCCGTTGCCCTCGCCGGTCACGCGGGAGACGGGGCGCTGGTCCTCGTCCATGCTCACGGGAGCCGGGGCTGCGGCGGGGCGGCGATCGAAGCGGAACTGCTCGGTGCCGGTGATCTTGCCGCTGGCCATGTCGAAGGGGCCGGTGATGCGGCCGCCGTGCTCATAGGTGCTGCCGGTGACACCGCCGGTGGTTTCCCGCTGCACCTGGGCGGCGCGGGCGGGGGACTGCACGCTGAATTGCTGCCAGGCGGCGGCATTCAGGGGCTGGGGGAAGTCGGCGCTGCGGCTGGGGGCGGTGCCGCAGGTGGCGGCCTGCTGGTCGGCGCCCACGTAGGGGGTGCCGGTGACGTCTTCACAGGCACCGCGCTCGGCGCCGGTCATCACACCGCCGATGCCGGGCTGGATGCCGGTCATGCGGTTGGCGTTGCGCACGGGGGTGCGCTCACGGGTGGCGCGCACGGCGGTGGTGTTGCAGAAGTCGCCGGGCTGCTCGAGGCCGGCGTAGGGGGTGCCGGTGACCACCTTGCAGGTGCCGGGCTCATCGCCGGTGACCTTCTCGCTGCGGCCGGTGCGGGTGCCGCTCACCACCTGGTTGCGGTTGGTGATGCTGAAGCCCACTTTGGCGGCCTCGGGGGCGGGGCGGCTGCCGCAGAAGCCCTCGAATTGCTGGCTGCCGATGTACTCGTCGCCGGTGATGGTGCGGCAGCTGCCGGGCTCATCGCCGGTGACCTGCTGGCTGCGGCCCACGGCGGTGCCGGTGACACCGGTGCCGCGCAGGGTGTTGAGGCTGCTCACCTTGGTGGGGGCACGGCCGGCGGCCGGGGCCTCGGCACCCAGGTATTGGTCGCCGGTGAGCTGACGGCCGGAGCCGGGCTCATCACCGGTGACCTTCTCGCTGCGGCCCACCAGCACACCACTCACGGCCTGGCCGCCGAGGGTTTGGCTGCGGCCCACCTTGCGCACGCCGGGGGTGCTGCTGCCGCAGTAGGCGGCGGATTGGTTGGCGGAGATGTATTCGGTGCCAGTCACCGACTTGCAGGTGCCGGGCTCATCGCCGGTGACCTTCTCGCTGCGGCCCACCTCGTTGCCGGTGACCCGGTTGCCGTGGCTGGTGGCGCTGACGCGCACCTTGGCGGGCTGGATCGGGGCGGCGGGCTGGCTGCCGCAGAAGGTTTGGAACACCTCGGCGCCGAGGTATTCGGTGCCGGTGATGGTGCGGCAGGTGGCGGCTTCGTTGCCGGTGGTTTTCACCGAGCGGTTGGCCTGGGTGCCGGTGACGGTTTGGCCGGCGAGGGTTTCGCTGGCGCCCACCTTCCAGGCGGCATCGGCGGCGGCGGCCTGCTTGGCGCCGTGGCGGTTGGGGCCGCTGGGGCGGGTGCCGCTGTTGCGGGGGGTGCCGGCGGCGCCGGTCTTGCTCTTGAGCTCACGCACCTTCTGGGAGAGCTCCCGGGCGCTCAGATCGGGGTTGATCTGGCGGGCCACGGCGGCGGGACCGCTCTTGGCGGCGGTGGTGGCCGATTTACCGCGCTTGCTCAGGGCCTCGCGGCGGGCGAGCACCAGGGCGCGGCTGGGGTTGTGCTGGGCGCTGGCCTTGCGGCTGGTGGCGCGGGCGGGGCTGCTGCCAGCGCTGCGGCTGCTCAGCGAAATGCTTGCGGCGGCGGGCTTTGGGGTGGGGGCGGCAGCCGGCTCGGGTGCTGCGGCGCTCGCCACCGGGGCGGTCACGCCCAGGTCGCTGCGGGTGCGGTCTTTGGAGGTGCTGGCGCGCTTGCCACCGCGGGAGAGGGCTTCGCGGCGGGCGAGCACCAGGTCGCGGCTGGGGTTGCTGACCCGACGGGCACCGCCACTGCGGGGGGCCGCGCTCGGGGCGCTCAAGCTGCGGCTGGCGCGGGGGGCCGGGCTGGCCGCGGGGCGGGCTTCAGCCGCAGGGGCCGCGGTGGCCACGGGGGTGTTGGTGCGGGTGGGTCGGGCGTCGGTGGCGCTGCGCACACGATTGGAGCCTGATCCGTAGCGGCTAGCAGCTTTTTTTCCGCCATCGGAGAGGGCCTTCCGGCGCTCCAGGGCTGCTTCGCGACTCGATTGTGTGGCCATGTCCGCCCGACGATTGAAGTTCTGGGGGTTGCCGTTGGTGATCAGATTGCTGATCCCGTTCGGCAGATAAGAGAGGGTGTGGTCCCGATGGAATCGGGACCACATTGAGCTCTGTGGTTGATCAGGAAGGCGCTGAAATCAGCGGCCTTCGAACACCACGAAGCAGGCACCCTGGCTCTGGGTGTAGGCGTCGTAACCCACCAGACGCACGTGGTGGTCGGGGTAGGCACGGTGACAAGCTTCGAGCTCGTTCACGATCACGCTCAGGTCCTTCTCACCGAAGAAGGGCA
>CAWUND010000185.1:0-3103 GCA_963923815.1 uncultured bacterium | reverse complement strand
TGTGCGGCCGCGCCAGCGCACCAGCGGCAGGCAGGCCAGGCGCTGCTGACCGAAGCCCCGCACCCCCTCCAGGTGCCACAGCAGGTCGCCGCCCCAGCGCTGGCGAAGGGCCGCCAGCGCTGGCCCTTCGGGCTGGGGCAACAGCAGCTGCAGGTAGGTGAAGCCGGGCTCCTGGGCCCGGGCATGCAGGGTGGTGTGGTTCCAGGTGAGCTCCCGCAGCGGGATGCCGCGGCTCTGGCCCTGGGGCGCCTGCCAGAGCAACGCCCCCCCCAGCTGCGGCAGCAGCGGCTCCAGCACCGGCAGGGCATCGGGGGCCGCCAGCAGCAGCAGGCGATGGCCCTGGCCCGAGGCCGCTGGACAGCCCTGCGGCCAGGGCAGCCGGGCCGCCAGCGGTGCCTCCAGCAGGCACAGGCTCTGCAGCACCAGGGCCATGGCCGGCAGGCGCTGGGCGGCCGCCAGGGCCTGATCCCAGTGGGCAAACTCCAGCACCAGCTGGATCCAGGGCACCGCCGCGGCACTGGCCATGGTGAGGGCGGTGATGATGCCGTTGCAGCCGTAGGCGTGGTTGATGGCGGCGGCGGCGGCGCTGCCGAGCTGCAGCAGCCGGGGCTGCGGCTCCAGCGTGACCAACTCCAGCCCCAGCAGGTGGCCCGGATCCCGCAGGAACCCCCAGCGCAGCGATCCGATGCCGCTGGACCCCCCCGCCACATAGCCCGCCAAGGTGGCGCTGCGCACGGTGCTCGGCAGCAGCCGGGGCTCGCGGCCGCGGGCCTGCAGCTGCTGCTCCAGCTCCAGCAGCGGCATCGCCGCCTCGGCGGTGAACACGCCAGTGGAGGGTTCGAAGCTGCGCAGCCGGGTGAGGCCACTCAGCTCCAGCGCCAGCCCACCCGCCAGCGGCACCGCCTGCCCGTAGTTGCCGGTGCCCGCGCCCCGCAGGGTGAGGCTGACCCCGTGGCGGGCGCAGCCGGCGGCCACCTGCAGCACCTGCTCACGGTCGCGGGCCCGCACCCCCAGCTGGGCCCCCAGCCCCTGCAGCAGCGGCTGCAGCACCGGTGAATAAATGAAGCCATCGGCCGCCAGGCCCGCCAGCTCGCCGGCGCTGCGCAACAGCTCAACGCCCTGGGCCCGCAGATCCTGCGCCAGGGCCTCGAGCCGCTGCGGATCCGCCGGGGCCGGCAGGGGGCCCGGCAGGGCCTCGGGCAAATGGGATCCCATCGGCGGCGCGGCGCTCAGCTCGCCCCCAGGCTGGCAAGAACGGGATCGGGCTGCTGGCTGTGGGGGGGCTCCAGCCACTGGCCGCTGCGCAGCACCCGCCGCTGGGGCGGGCGGGCCAACAGATCGCTCCAGCTGTGGGCATTGGTGATCAACAGATCCGCCGGGGCGCCGGGGCGCACCACCCCATCCCAGGCCAACCCCAGCAGCCGCGCCGGCACGGTGGTGAACGGCATCAACCCCTGGCGGCTCCAGGGGCTGGTGTGGGTGGCCAGATGGCTGAGCCGCAGCAGGGCCAGGGGATCGAAATCACCACCGGGGTACCAGGGGTCTTGAACGTTGTCGGCGCCGAGGGCCACGGCCACGCCGGCCCGCTGCAGGGCCCGCACCGGCGCCAGGGGCCGCTCCGGAGTGCTGAGCTCACGGCGGCGGCCCAACAGCCAGAAGTTGGTGGTGGGCAGGCCCACCACCGCCAGCTCCAGCGCGGCCATCCGTTCCGCCAGCCGCCGCTGCGGCTCGGGTGGCAGCAACCCCATGCTGCTGGCGTGGCTGCAGGTGATCGCCACCGGCGGCCGCCCCTGCTCCAACAGCTCCACCAGGGTGCGCAGGCCATGGGCCGGGGCGCTGGAGGCCTCGTCCACATGCAGATCCACACCGCAGGTGCGCTCAGCCGCCAGCTGCAGCAGGGCCCGCAGGGCGGCCCGATCGGCCCGCTGGCGCGGATAGGGGGGGCCGAGCACCCCCCCGAGCAGGCCCGACGCGGCCGCCACCCGCTGCGCCAGCCGCTGGCCCTCCGGGGTCTGCCAATGCTGCAGCGGAGCCAGGGCCACCAGTTGCAGGTCCACCCGGCCCCGCCAGCGCCGCTGCAGCTCCAGCAGCGCCTCCCAGCTGAGTTCGGCGCAGGGCCCGCCGCTGTCGACATGGCTGCGCAGGGCCCGCAGGCCATGGCGCCAGGCCTGCTCCAGGGCCCGTTCCCCCCGCTCCAGCACCTGGGCCGTGCTCCGCTGCTCCCCCTCCCGCAGGTTGAGGGCCAGGGCGGCCGCCATGGTGCCGTCGCGGTTGGGGAACGCGCCCCAGCTGAAGGCCTTGTCCAGGTGCACGTGGGGGTCCACCGGGGGGGTGATCGCCAGCGGCAGGGGGGCGGCCCCAGGGGCAGGGGCCGTGATGGCGACGATGCGCCCCTGCTCCAGCCGCAGCCGCACCGGCACCAAGCCATCGGCATCGCCGCAGCCGAGATCCCTCAAGCCCGGATCCAGCAGGCAGCGCGGCAACCGCAGGCTGAGCTGGCCAGGGGCCGCAGCCGGCATCAAGCCCGCCCTGGGGAAGGCTCCGTGCCGGTCTGCAGCACCACCAGCTGGCCGGCCCCGGCCAGGGTGATGGCCCAATACCGGGGCACGGTGAGGCCCGGCATCAGCTCCAGGCCGCCGATGCGGGTGCTGTACACGCTGAACAGGCCGAGGTTGTAGCGGCGGCTGGAGGAGGCCGCCAGCTGCCCCAGGGCCTGGCGCTGGCTGCGCACCAGCTGGGGGCAGTTGTGCACCACCAGCCGCGCCATCAGGGGCAGGCCATCGCTGCCGCAGAGCTCCTCACTGGCCATCTCCACCAGGTACTCGCCGGCGAAGGCCTCAAACTCCCGCTCGCCGGGGTTGGTGGCCACCAACAGCCCCCCGAGCAGCACGGCCCCGAGGCACCAGCGCCAACGCCCTTGAACTGCGGGGGTAGCCATCAATCGCCGCAACACTGCTTGGTAAGATCCCTGGGCCCTGGCGGGCGTAGCCAAGTGGTTAAGGCAGCGGATTGTGATTCCGCCATTCGGGGGTTCAAGTCCCCTCGTCCGCCCCTTTTTACTCCGGTTTGAGCCGCTTTTCAGCGGCCAGCCGATCAACTCCCC
>CAWUND010000184.1:0-3134 GCA_963923815.1 uncultured bacterium | reverse complement strand
GCCGATGTTCGCCCTGGTGGGGGTGGGGCTGATCCTGGTGCTGTCGCTGCCGTTTCTGCTGTTCGCCTTCACCACCACGCTGCTCAACCACATCGCCCTGGAACCGGGGTCACCGCAGGGCTGAAGCCCCTAGGCTCCCTCGATCGCATCAACCGGGACCCGGGTGTTCGGACTGTTTCAGGCCATGGCAGGCAGCAAAACCCAGCTGGTGAGCCCCGCGGCGGCACTGCCGGGGCGCAGCACCCCCATCCCCACGGCCGAGCGCCACGCCGTGCTGGGCACGGCCCTGAAGGCGCCGCTCAGCACCAGCCAGCAGGAGGCCCTGTTTGGTTGCGGCTGCTTCTGGGGGGCCGAGAAAGGCTTTTGGCGGCTGCCGGGGGTGGTCACCACCGCCGTGGGTTACGCCGGTGGCTTCACCCCCAACCCTGCCTATGAGGAGGTGTGCTCCGGCGCCACGGGCCACACGGAGGTGGTGCGGGTGGTGTGGGATGTGAACGCCGTCGACTTCAGCGACCTGCTGAAACTGTTCTGGGAGTGCCACGACCCCACCCAGGGCATGGCCCAGGGCAACGACACCGGCACCCAATACCGCTCCGCCATCTACGTGGAGGAGCCGTCGCTGCTGGCCCAGGCGGAGGCCTCCCGCGAGCGCTACCAGGCGCTGCTCTCCGCGGCGGGCCGTGGTGCCATCACCACCGAGGTGGCCAGCGGCAAACCCTTCTTCTATGCCGAGGCTTACCACCAGCAATACCTGGCCAAACCCGGCAGCCGCCCCTACTGCTCCGCCCGCCCCAGCGGGGTGCTGCTGGATGGGTTCCCCGGTGCCGCCTACAAACTGCCGCCGTCGGTGTGGAGCCACTACGACTGGTCGATCGACCACTGCGTGCTGCGGGGGGAGAACAGTCCGATCCAGCCATGATCAGCCTGAGCCTGGCGCCCCTGCTGGCGATGACCAGCCCCTGGTGGGAGGACTACGAGGTGCGCGAACGCTTCCTCTGCGGCGACCGCGGCGGCCTGGTGGTGGAGCGCAACGCCTCCCAGGCGTCGTTGATCAGCGGGCCGGCGGGGATCACGCTGTTTCGCGAATCCAGCACCGAGCCGGGGCTGCACTACCGCAACGGGGAAATGCTGCTCACCCTCTGGGGCGACAACCTCACCCTGGAGCAGGGGCGCAACACCCTGCGCTGCATCCGCACTGACCAGGCCTAAAGAGCTCCCCATGAACCCCCTTCCCGACCGCACGCTGATCATCGGCATGGTGGCCACCCTGGGGCTGGTGTTTGCCCTGGTGTTCTGGTTTGTGCGGCTGAACCCAAGCGAGCCGCCCCAGCTGCAGTGGCGCGATTCGGCCCCCAGCCGCCCGGCGCCGGCGCCACCCCAGCTTCCGGGCAAACCGTCCAACGCAGCCCTGATCTGACCGGTGCTGCAGGACAATGCGGCCGGCCCCTCGCCCCCGCGCGTCTCGCCCGTGCCGTCTCCGACGCCCCGCCAGCTGCATCCGCTGCCCAAGGGGGTGGTGGAGCTCTATGGCCTGCTGGCGGTGTTGTTTGTGCTGGTGCCGGAATGGATGGCCGGCGGCGCCCTGGCGGGCCTGCGCCAGGGGCGCGAGGGCAGCGACCTGCCGATGACCGCCCGCGCCTGGCGCCGGGTGCCGGAACTGCGGCTCGCCTCGATGCCCCTGGCGGAGCTGCGGCTGCTGGCGCGGCAGCTGCGGGTGTGCGGCTATGCCGGCCTCAACCGCGACCAACTCACCGGCCGGCTGCTGGGCAAAATCCGCGCCCGCGGCGCAAAGGCGTTGTGGTAACTTCGTTTTGCCGGGGCGTAGCGCAGCTTGGTAGCGCACCACTTTGGGGTAGTGGGGGTCGTGGGTTCAAATCCCGCCGCTCCGATTGATTCACCGGCACGCCACCTTCGGGTGGCGTTTTTTTTGCCCATTCGCCGAGCAATCGCTCAGTGCAAGCGGGTTCAGTGCAAGCGGGTGGTAACCCGGTAGCAGCGCAGCCAGCGGTTGACCCGCGGCCGCAGGGTGGGGGGCACCTCCTCCAGCAGCTGGGAGAGCTCCAGGGCCCCGAGGCGGCGCAGGTCGCGCACATCCACATGCCAGAGGGCCTCCGCCTCCCGGATCAGCCGCGCCCAGGTGCGCGTGTCCTGCCAGCGCTGCACCCCCTGCTGCGGGCAGGGCCGATTGGCTGGGTGCCCCCGGGCTGTTGATGCCATGGCCGCCACGGGCGGGGATCACCCTCAGGTTGCAGCGCAGGGGCGGAGGCAGCCGAAAGCCACCGGTCCGCTTCCCGTTGCTGAAGCAAATCAGGCGCTGCAGGGCTCCTCCAGCGGCACCACCGGGAAGCTGAGCCGCTCCACCTCCCGCTCCGAGAGGCGGCGCGTCCAGGCGCCGCTCACGGGATCGTTCCAGCGGAAACCGGCCTCCCGGGCCCGGTGGCGCTCCTCGTAGGACACCCGCGCCCGGTAAAGCCGCCGTGGTTCGAGCCCCTGGGCCAACAGCTGCTCGAGCTCGTCGCAGCGCTCAAACACCTGGGCGAGGTAGATGCAGTCGGTGAGGGCGCGGTGGGCCGCCCACACGGGCACCCCGTAGGCCAGGGCCAGATCGCGCACGGAGGGGTTGGCGCGCAGCTGGCGCTCCGCCGGCCAGCGCAGGTCCTCCATGCTGCACAGCCAGGGCTTGTGAATCGCCGGCAGCGGGCCGTGGCCAAACCACTGGCGATCAAAGGCGGCGTTGTGGGCCAGCACCACATCGGCGCTCTCCAGCAGGGCCTCGAAACAGGCGAGGCCGCTGCGCCAGGGCTGGGGCAGCCGGCTCACCGGGGCGGCGATGCCGTTGATGGCTTCGGCGTCGTTGCTGTCGCAGGGCAGCAGGAACGACACCTGGCTCAGCACCGCCCGGTGGGGCACCTCGAACAGCACGGCCCCCACTTCGATGCAGTGGTGTTGGGCGGGATCGAGGCCGGTGGTTTCGGTGTCGAGGATCAACACCCGCTGCGGGGCAGCGGGGGCAGCAGGGGCATCGGGCACCAGGGTCACGGGCTTGGGCGCAGGCTCCGGCGGCGCTGGCTCCGGGGGCGGCGGAGGGGCAGACGCAAACGCCAAGCTCAACAGATCCGCCTGCTCCCAACCGG
>CAWUND010000183.1:0-3141 GCA_963923815.1 uncultured bacterium | reverse complement strand
GGTGCTGATGGGCCATTCCCTGGGGTCGGTGAGTGCCCTGCTGGCGGCTGGCCTGCGGCCGGAGCCGGGGTTGGCCCAGCGCTGCCGCCGCGCCCTCAAGGGCATTCCGCTCACCAACCTCTCGCAGCTGTTGCAGTGCCAACTCACGGAGGTGCCGCTGCCCCCGCCCCGCCCCCTGGCCCAGCCCATGGCGGCGGTGGTGAGCCTGCATGGGTTTGGCAGCTTGCTCTGGCCCCAGCGGGGGCTGCGCCCTCTGCCGGTGCCGGTGTTGCTGGTGGGGGGAAGCCTGGATTTGATCACGCCCCCCCTGGCGGAGCAGCTGGCGCTGTTCCTGCCGGATGCCCGGCGCCAGAGCCGCATGGTGGTGGTGGATGGCGGCAGCCACTTCTCGCCGGTGCGCATTGCCAGCAGCCGCGAGGCGTTGTTTCAGCTGGGGGAGGACCTGGTGGGGGTGGATCCCCAGCGGGTGCAGGCCCTCACCCTCGATCTGAGTGCCGCCTTCCTAGACCGCCTCGCCAGCGGCCTGCCCCCCCAGCGGCGTGTGCTCGATGGGGTGAGCGCCACGGTGCTCGATGGGCCCTGGGCGCAGCGCTGGTGGGACAGCTTCAGAAAGTGAGGCGCGGATCCCGCAGCGCCACCAGCAGGTCGACCGCCACGCTCACCGCCACCACCAGCGCCGCCACCACCACCACGATGCCCTGCACCACGGGGTAATCCCGCTGGCTGATGGCCTCCTGCAGCCGGAAGGCCACACCGGGCCAGGAGTAGGTGACCTCAATCAACAGGGCCCCCCCGATTAGTGACGCCACGGTGATGCCAGTGATGGTGAGCACCGGCAGCAGGGCGTTGGGCAGGGCATGGCGCAGCACCACCCGTCGCTCGCTGAGGCCGCGGCTGCGGGCCGCCTCCACGTAGTCGGAATCCAGGGCCCGGCGCAGGTTGAGCCGCAGGGCATTGGCGAAGACGCCACTGAGCAGCAGCCCCAGGGTGCCGGCGGGCAGCACCAGGTGGCGTGCGGCCCCCGCCAACAGCTCCCAGTGGCCGGAGGCCAGGCCCTCCTGCAGGCCCGCCAGCAGGTAGAAGCCCCCCTGCTCCGGCGGCAACACCGTGGGCGGCAGCCGGCCCCCCACCGGCAGCCAGCCCAACCACACCGCGAACAGCAGTTGCACCATCATGGCGGCCCAGAACGGTGGCAGCGCATAGGTGCCGATGCCGTAGAGCCGGCCCGCCAGGTCGAGCCGCCCCTCTGGCCGCGCCACGCCGCTGAAGCCCACCGCCAGCCCCACCAGGGCCGCCAACAGCAGGGCCACCACCCCCAGCTCCAGGCTGGCGGGCAGGCTGCCGGCGATGGTGGCGCTCACCGGCTCCTGGTTGGTGAGGGATTCCCCCAAATCCCCCTGCAGCAACTGGCCGAGGAAATGGCCGTACTGCCGCCACAGGGGCTGATCCAACCCCAGTTGGCTGCGTAGGGCCGCCCGTGCGGCGGCGGGGGCGCGGCTGCCCAACAGCGCATCGATCGGATCGCCAGGGGCCACCCGCAGCAGCAGGAACACCAGGCTGGCGATCAGCCACAGCATCACCGGTGCCAGGGCCAGCCGGGATAGCCCATAGCGCAGCAGGCGCCGGCCGCGGCTCATGGTTGCGGGCTCCGTTGCAGGGCCTGCAGCACCAGGCGCCCCGAGCCATCAAAGGTGGGGGGCTTGAGGCTGCGCTGCGTCCAGGCCCGTGGCGCCACCAGCCACACCGGCAGGTAGGGGGTGGCGGCGGCGGCGCGCCGCTGGATCTGGCGCAGCAGCTGGCGGCGCGGTTCGCCGCTGAGGCTGGCGCTGCGGCTCAACTGCTGCTGCAGCCCCGGGGCCGCCCAGAAGCTGCCGCTGGCGGCGCTGGCCCCCTTGAGGCAGCGGGATCCCCGCTGCCGGTCGCAGCCCAACAGCGGCACCAGGTAGTTGTCGGCATCGGGGAAGTCGCCCATCCACTCCAGCAGGATCAGCGGAAACGTGCCATCCCCCAGTTGGCGGTAGGCGGTGGTGGCCTCCATGCCGGTCACCTCCAGCTGCACGCAATCCCCCAGGTCGCGCCGCAGCTGGGCCTGCCAGGTGAGGGCAAACAGCCGGTCGGCGGGGATGTTGGAGCGGAAGGTGAGCGGCAGGCTGAGCCGCCGGCCCTGGCAGTAGCCCGCCTGGCGGTAGAGGCGGCGCGCTTGGCTCGGGTTGTAGTCCGGCCAGGCGGTGGGGTCGGCCCCCGGCAGGTTGGGGGGCACCAGGTTGCGCAGCGGCGGCCTCTGCTCCAGGGTCACCCGCCGGCTGATGGTGCTGCGGTCGAGGCTCAGGGCCACGGCCCGCCGCAGGCGGGGATCCGCCAGGGGCGGCTGGTCGGTGAGCAGGGTGAGGTAGCCGATCTCCAGGGCCGGCCCGCTGCCGGAGCGCAGCTCGCCGCGCTCGGCTCGCCGCTGCAGGGCGGCCTGCTGGTCGATCTCCAGGCTGGTGGAGAGCAGCACATCCACCTCGCCGCTGCTGAGGGCCCCGAACAGGGCTGTGGAGTTGCTGAGGCCCACCAGGTCGATGCCGCCGTTGGCGGGCCGGGGCCCCCAATAGCCGGAAAACGGCTCCAGCCGTTGTTTCTGGGGGTTGAAGAACCGCAGCCGGTAGGGGCCCGTGCCCACGAAGCGTTCGTTGAGGAAGCGGCGGCTGTGGTGCCGGTAGGCCCGCGGCGAGAGCGGTGTGAGGTTGATGGCGCTGAGCAGCTGCGCCAGGGGGCTGTAGGGCCGCTTGAGGGTGAGTTCCAGGGTGTGGGGCTCCACCGCCCGCACGGAGGCCACCCGGTCGCCCAGCAGGTAGCTGAGTTTGCCGATGGCGAGGAAGCGCTCCAGGCTGAAGGCCATGGCGGCGGCATCGAACGGGGTGCCGTCGTGGAAGCGCACATCGCGGCGCAGCCGCACCCGGGCCCGCAGGCCATCGGCGCTCAGCTGCGGCCAGCCCACGGCCAGGCTGGGGTGCAGCGCTCCGCGGCCATCGATGCGGTAGAGCGTGTCGCCCAGGCCGCTGAGCACCTGCAGGGCGCCCACGCTGTAGGCCGCGGCGGGGTCGATGCTGTCGATCCGGTTTTTGCTGGCCACCACCAGGCGCTGCTGCGGGTGGGTGG
>CAWUND010000182.1:0-3154 GCA_963923815.1 uncultured bacterium | reverse complement strand
TGGGGGCGCCGTGGGGCACCAGCATGAATTCCTGGAAGTCCAGGCTGTTGGCCGCGTGGGCGCCGCCGTTGATCACGTTCATCAGCGGCACCGGCAGCAGGTTGGCCATCGGGCCCCCCAGGTAGCGGTACAGCGGCAGCCCCACCCCGTTGGCGGCGGCGCGGGCGGTGGCCAGGCTCACGGCCAGGATGGCGTTGGCGCCCAGGGCGCTCTTGTTGTCGCTGCCATCCAGCTCGAGCATGGCGGCATCCACCGTGCCCTGATCCAGGGCGCTGAGGCCGCAGAGGGCGGGGGCGATCTTCTCTTCCACGTTGCTCACCGCCTGCAGCACACCCTTGCCGCAGTAGCGGCTGCCGCCGTCGCGCAGTTCGCAGGCCTCATGGGCACCGGTGCTGGCGCCGCTGGGCACGATCGCCCGGCCGCTGGCGCCGCCCTCGAGCATCACTTCGGCTTCCACCGTGGGGGTGCCGCGGGAATCGAGCACCTCCCGGGCCACGATGGTGTCGATGACAAGGTCGAGGGTGTCGATCACAGCGGCTCGCTCGCGCGTCGGTTAAAGCTGAGGCCGATCCTATGGGTCGCCCCCTCCCGCCTTCTTGTGCCCGTTGGCACCGAACCGGCAGCTCTGGTCAGAATGCGGCCGGCTCACCCTGCCGCCGGCTGCTCCATGCGCTTGCTCCACACGATGCTGCGGGTCGGCGACCTGGAGCGCTCCATCGCCTTTTACACCGAGGTGTTGGGCATGCGGCTGCTGCGCCGCAAGGATTACCCGGGTGGCCGCTTCACCCTGGCCTTCGTGGGCTACGGCGACGAGAGCGACACCGCCGTGCTGGAGCTCACCCACAACTGGGACACCAGCAGCTACGAGATCGGCAGCGGCTATGGCCACATCGCCATCGGTGTGGACGACATCGTGGCCGTGTGTGATCAGATGCGGGCCAAGGGGGGGCGCGTGGTGCGTGAGCCCGGCCCGATGAAAAACGGCACCACCGTGATCGCCTTCGTGGAAGACCCCGACGGCTACAAGGTGGAACTGATCGAGCAGAGCTCCCGATCCCATGCGGCCTGACGCCCCCGCTCCCGCCGCCGCCGGCAGCCTCACCAGCGACCCCGATCGCTTCAGCGATGCCGCCTGGGATCTGCTGCTGGCCAGCCAGGAGCAGGCCCGCCGTTGGCGCCACGGCCAGATGGATGTGGAGCACCTGCTCCAGGCCCTGTTCAACGATCGGCGGTTTGCCACCTGGATCGACCCGCTGCCCATCGACCTCAACCGCCTGCTGGACGGCCTCGATGACTGGTGCGGTGAGCAGCCCGCCGGGGCCGGCCGCGAGCTGTTCATCGGCGAGGCCCTCGAGGATCTGTTGGAGCAGGCGGATCGCCGCCGCCAGGCCTGGGGCTCACGCCTGCTGGATGTGCCCCATGTGCTGCTGGCCCTGTTGGAGGAGCCCCGGCTGGGGGGTGCCCTGCTGGCGGACCAGGGGCTGAGCGAGGAGCTGCTGCTGCGGGAGCTGCGCCGCGCCCCCAGTGAGCCTCAGGCGCCGGCCGTGCCAGTGGTCTCGGCACCGCCCCCCGCCAATGGCCGGCCTGCGGCGCCGCAGCCTCCCAAGCCGCAGCCGCCCCAGCCTGAGCTGCGGCTCGAGCAGGAGCCTGCTGCCCTGGAGCAATTCGGCCGCGACCTCACCGCCGCCGCCCGCGCCGGTGATCTCGATCCGGTGATCGGCCGCGACACCGAAATCCGGCGGTTGATGCAGGTGCTCTCCCGCCGGGGCAAAAACAATCCGGTGCTGATCGGTGAGCCGGGGGTTGGCAAGACCGCCATCGCCGAGCTGCTCGCCCAGCGGATCGTGGCCGGTGAGGTGCCCGAGGCCCTCAAGGGTCAGCGTTTGATTGCGTTGGATCTGGGGGCCCTGATCGCCGGGGCGAAGTTCCGCGGTCAGTTCGAGGAGCGCCTGCGCAGCGTGCTCAAGGAGGTGCGCGAGGCGGAAGCGGATGGGGCGGGGGAGGGCCAGGCCGGTGGCGTGATCCTGTTCATCGATGAGCTGCACACCGTGGTGGGGCCAGAGCGCTCCAGCAGCGATGCCGGCAGCATCCTCAAGCCGGCCCTGGCCCGCGGTGACCTGCGCTGCATCGGCGCCACCACCCCGGAGGAGTACAGCCGCACCGTGGAAAAGGATCCGGCCCTCAACCGCCGTTTCCAGCAGGTGCTGATCAAGGAGCCGAGCCTCGAGGAGAGCACCCTGATCCTGCGGGGCCTCAAGGAGCGCTACGAGCTGCACCATGGCGTGGCCATCACCGATGGGGCCGTGGTGGCCGCCGCCCGGCTGGCGGATCGCTACATCGCCGACCGCTGTCTGCCCGATTCCGCCATCGACCTGATCGATGAGGCGGCCGCCCAACTGCGCATGGAGGTCACCTCCAAGCCGCGGCGGGTGGAGGAGGCCGAAGCGGAGCTGCGGCGCGTGGAATTGGCGTTGTTGGCGGCGGAAACGGCCCCGCAGCAGGAGCGTCTGGCCCTGCAGGAGCAGCGCCGCCAGGCCAGCGAGGGGCTGCAGACCCTGCAGCAGCGCTGGCAGGGGGAGCGGGAGCAACTGGAGGAGCTGCGCCAGCTGTTGGCCGATGACGAAACCCTGCGGCTGCAGATCGCCGAAGCCGAGCGCGATGGCGACCTGGAGGAGGCGGCCCGGCTGCAATACGACCAACTGCATGGCGTGCAGCAACGGCGCCAGCAGCTGGAGCAACACCTGCTGGCGGATCAGGCCAGTGGGCGCTCGCTGCTGCGGGAGCAGGTGGAGGAGGGGGACATCGCCGATGTGGTGGCCCGCTCCACCGGCATCCCCGTGCAGCGGCTGCTGGCGGGCGAGCGCCAAAAGCTGCTGGAGCTCGAGCAGCGCCTGGCGGAGCGGGTGATCGGTCAGCCGGAGCCGGTGGCGGCGGTGGCCGCGGCGATCCGCCGGGCCCGCGCCGGCATGAAGGATCCGCGCCGGCCCGTGGGGTCGTTCCTGTTCCTTGGGCCCACCGGGGTGGGCAAGACGGAGCTGGCCAAGGCCCTGGCGGCGGCCCTCTTTGATGAGGAGGAGGCGCTGGTGCGCCTCGACATGAGCGAATTCATGGAGCGCAATGCCGTGGCCCGGCTGTTGGGGGCACCCCCCGGCTA
>CAWUND010000181.1:0-3158 GCA_963923815.1 uncultured bacterium | reverse complement strand
CCGCAAGCTCGAGCACGACCTCCACACCCTCTTGCCCTACCGCGTGCTCGACCTGATCAGCCGCGACCTCTCCGCCCAGACCCCCCGCCAGGAGGGCATCGCCCTGCTGGAGCGGCTGGTGCAGCAACGCGGTGGCCTGGAGGGGGACAACGACCCCGACTTCCCCGCCGCCGAATTCCAACCCTTTTTCAAGCAGATCCGCCAGTTCCTCACGGTGCAGGAGCAGGTGGATCTGTTCGACCGCTGGGCCGAAGCCGGCTCCGCCACCGCCGAGTTTCTGGCCAGCTTTGCCCTCACCGCCGCCGGGTTCGTGCAGCGCAAGCCGGAGCGGATCCTGGCGGCCCTGCAACGGCTGCAAACCGGCGGGCAGGCGGGCATGGAGGTGGTGATGGCCTGCCAGCAACTGCTGCTGGGCCAAGTGGAGGAGGCCCAGGCCCTGTTTGATGCCGGCGCCGACGCCGACCTGCAGGCCTGGGCCCAGCAGCAGGGGGATGAGCCCCTCGCCGCCCTCTGCGCCCATTGCCGCGACTGGCTGAGCACCGAGGTGCTCCCTGGTTTCCGTGACATCGACGCCGAGGCCGACCTCGACGCCTGGTTCGCCGACCGCGATGTGCAGGCCTACATCGACCAACAGGACCGCATCCACGGCCGCCAGCGCAGCGGCCCTGAACCTGCGGCAGCAGCGGATCTGGGGGGCTGGCCTGACTTCACCCTGATGCCGCCCCTGGGGGAAGCCGCCCCCAGCGATGCCTCCCCAGACCCCACGGCCGCCGGCGACGACGACGCCATGGACGAGGAGGACGACGACGAGCTCTGGGACGGCCCCGCCTGGAGCTGGCCGCGCCTGGAGCTGCCCGCCCTCAACCTGCCGGCATTCACCTGGCCGCAGCTGGCCCTGCCCGAACTGCCCCGCTGGGGCCTGCCGGCCGGCGCCGCCGTGCTGGTGGCCGCGGGCCTGGGGGGCTGGCTGCTGCTGCGACCCCGGGCCGAGCGGGTGAAGCCCCTGCCGGTGCAACCCGTGGAGCAGCCGGCCGTGAAGCCGGCAGCGCCGGCGCCGCAGCCCGCCGTGCCGCTCACCGCAGCCGACCCCAGCGATGCCCAGCTGACGCGCCTGCTGGAGGCCTGGCTGGCCGCCAAGGCCGCCCTGCTGGCGGGCCAACCGGCCGACACCCCCCTGGAGGCCATCGCCCGGCCCGTGCCGGTGCAGCGCCTGGAGGAGCAGGTGCGCGCCAACACCGCGGCCGGCGCCAAGGAAACCGTGAGCGCCACCGTCACGGGGCTGCGCACCCTGGAGCGCAGCCCCCAGCGGATCGCCGTGGAGGCCACCCTCACCTACAGCGACCGCCGCAGCGGCAGCGACGGCACCCTGCTCAGCCAGACCCCCAGCACCACCCTGCGCAACGTGTATGTGTTTGCGCGCGACGGCGAGCAATGGCGCCTGGCGGCCTTCCGCCCCAGCCCCTGAAGCCCCGCGGCCGGGGCGACTTTTTACGATCAACGCTCTGCGGGCCCGCCCCCGCGCGCTGAGCCCACCGCCGCCCCGCCATGTTCGACGAGCTTTCCCAACGGTTTGAAGAGGCCGTCAAGAACCTGCGCGGGCAGGGCGAAATCAGTGAATCCAACATCGACGGCGCCCTGAAGGACGTGCGCCGCGCCCTGCTGGAGGCCGATGTGAGCCTGCCGGTGGTGCGCGACTTCGTGGACGAGGTGCGCAAGAAGGCCCTCGGCACGGAGGTGGTGCGGGGCATCAGCCCGGATCAGAAGTTCATCCAGGTGGTGCACGAGCAGCTGGTGGACACCATGGGCGGCGAAAACGCGCCCCTGGCCGCCGGCGGCAAACCCGGTGAACCCTCGGTGGTGCTGATGGCCGGCCTGCAGGGCGCCGGCAAAACCACCGCCACCGCCAAGCTGGGCCTGCACCTCAAGGAACAGGGGCGCAAGGCCCTGCTGGTGGGGGCGGACGTGTACCGCCCCGCCGCCATCGAGCAGCTGCGCACCCTGGGGGGCCAGATCGGGGTGGAGGTGTTCAGCCTCGGCACCGAGGCCAAGCCGGAAGACATCGCCGCCGCCGGCATCGCCAAGGCCCGCGAGGAGGGCTTCGACACGGTGCTGGTGGACACCGCCGGCCGCCTCCAGATCGACACCGCGATGATGGAGGAGATGGTGCGGATCCGCGAGGCCGTGCAGCCCGATGAGGTGCTGCTGGTGGTGGATTCGATGATCGGCCAGGAGGCCGCCGAACTCACCCGCGCCTTCCATGAGCAGGTGGGCATCACCGGCTCGGTGCTCACCAAGCTCGACGGCGACTCCCGCGGCGGGGCGGCCCTCTCGATCCGCAAGGTGAGCGGGGCCCCGATCAAGTTCATCGGCACCGGCGAGAAGGTGGAGGCGCTGCAGCCCTTCCACCCCGAGCGGATGGCCAGCCGCATCCTCGGCATGGGTGACGTGCTCACCCTGGTGGAGAAGGCCCAGAAGGAGGTGGAGCTGGCGGATGTGGAGCGCATGCAGCAGAAGCTGCAGGAAGCCACCTTCGACTTCTCCGACTTCGTGCAGCAGATGCGCCTGATCAAGCGCATGGGCTCCCTGGGCGGGCTGATGAAGCTGATTCCGGGGATGAACAAGATCGACGACGGCATGCTCAAGCAGGGCGAAGAGCAGCTCAAAAAGATCGAAGCGATGATCAGCTCGATGACCGAAGCGGAGCGGCGCGACCCCGACCTGCTGGCGGCCCAGCCCTCGCGGCGGCGGCGCATCGCCGGTGGCAGCGGTCACACCCCGGCGGATGTGGACAAGGTGCTGCAGAACTTCCAGCAGATGCGGGGGTTCATGCAGCAGATGACCCGCGGCGGCGGCATGCCCGGGATGCCCGGCATGGGGGGCTTCCCCGGCATGCCCGGCATGGGCGGTGGCTTCCCCGGGATGCCTGGAATGCCAGGCATGCCGGGGATGCCTGGCAAAGGCGGCGCCATGCCCAAGGCCCCCAAACCCGCCAAGAAGCGCAAGGGATTCGGCGAGCTCTGAGGGGGGTGACCCCAAAGAGTATTGTGGTCGTTTGGCGCGACGATTCAGCCGGTTGATCCCAGCTGTGCGGCGCCGCCCCTATCCAGTCAGCAAGGCAAGGCCACAATGATCAAGCTCCGCCTGAAGCGGTTCGGCAA
>CAWUND010000180.1:0-3161 GCA_963923815.1 uncultured bacterium | reverse complement strand
TGGTGGAGAAGTACAAGGGCAACTTCACCGTCACCCCCGCCTCGATCGCCCTCAACGAGGGCTTCGACCGGATCAACGACGGCCAATACCGCTGATCGCTCTGCTCACGCGGCTTAGATTCCGCCACCGGTGTCAGCCGTCGGGCCATCCCGACGGCTTTTTTGTAGCCCACCACACCTGAGGCTCGATGCCGCAGCTCGCCGCCAGCTGGGATGTGATCGTTGTGGGCGGCGGCGCCGCCGGCCTGATGGCGGCCCTTGAGCTGCCGGCGGGATTGCGGGTGCTGCTGCTGAGCAAGGAGAGCGCCCCACGCTCCGCCAGCCGCTGGGCCCAGGGGGGGATCGCCGCGGTGACCCGTCCGGAGGACAGTTTCGCGAGCCACATCGCCGACACCCTGGAGGCCGGCGCCGGCCTCTGCGATCCGCCTGCGGTGGAGCTGCTGGTGCGGGAAGCGCCGGCCTGTGTGGAGCGGCTGCTGCAGCTGGGCATGGATTTCGATCGCCACGCCGGCCAACTGAGCACCACCCTCGAGGCGGCCCACAGCCACCGGCGGGTGCTCCACGCCCAGGACCGCACCGGTGGGGCCCTGGTGGATGCCCTGGAGAAGCGGGTGCTGCAGCGGCCCGGGCTGCTGCGGCTGCAGGGGGCCCTGGCCCTGCGGTTGTGGATCGATGGCGGCCGCTGCCGGGGCCTGCAGGTGCTCCACAACGGGGCCTTGCGCTGGGTGGCCGCCCGGGCGGTGGTGCTAGCCACCGGCGGCGGCGGCCACCTGTTTGCCAACACCACCAACCCCTCCCAGGCCAGCGGCGATGGCATCGCCATGGCCTGGGGGGCTGGGGCCACGATCCGCGACCTGGAATTCGTGCAGTTTCACCCCACGGCCCTGATGCTGCCGGGGGCCCCCCACTTCCTGATCTCGGAAGCGGTGCGCGGCGAAGGGGCCCGGCTGGTGGACGCCGCCGGCCACAGCCCGGTGAGCCACCTCAGCGGCGGCGATCTAGCCCCTCGGGATGCCGTGAGCCGTGCCCTGGTGCAGTGCATGCGGGAGCAGCAGCAGCCCCACCTGTGGCTCGACCTGCGCCCGGTGGGTCGCGACCGCCTGGAGCGCCAGTTCCCCACCATCCTGGGGCGCTGCCGTGATCTGGGGCTCGACCCCACCGGCGCGCCGATCCCCGTGGCCCCCGCCGCCCACTACTGGATGGGGGGCGTGCGCACCGATGAGCGGGCCGCCACCACGGTGCCGGGGCTCTACGCCGTGGGGGAGGTGGCCAGCACCGGCGTGCATGGGGCCAACCGGCTGGCGAGCAATTCGTTGATGGAATGCCTGGTGTACGCGCGGCAACTGCGCCAGATCGACCTACCCGCCGTGGAGCCCACCACGGCAAACAGGGCCAACGGCAGCAGCCTGGCGGGGAGCGCCTGGCGGCCCCCCGCCGCCGCCAGCGCCGAAGCCCTGGCGGCATCGCTGGCGCAGCTGCGGCAGCTGTGTTGGCAGGTGGCCGGCGTGGAGCGCCGCCCCACGGAACTGCGCCGCGGCCTGCTGCACTGCCGGCGCCAGCGCCGGGAGTTGGAGCAGCTGCCGCCGCTGCAGCAGGCCGCCCTGCTGGCCCCCGGGGAGGCCGTGCAGCTGGAGGCCGACGCCAGCAGCTGGCTGCGCCAAGCCCATGACCTGCACCAACGGCTGCTGGTCACGGACTTGCTGCTGGAGGCGGCGCTGTTTCGCCAGGAGAGCCGCGGCGGCCACTACCGCCTGGATGCCCCGGCGCCGCAACCCTTCTGGCGGCGCCACAGCATCCAACAACGGCATCAGGGCATCGGCACCGAGCCGGTGGCGGGGGCCGCGGCCGGGCCCGTGTAACCGCTGGCCTCCGCCAGCTTGGCCAGGGGCTTCACGCCGGAATCGAGCTTGCCGTTGATCTCCCAGGTGGGGTAGCCCTCGATCTTCTTGGCATCGCAGAGCTGCTTCTGGCTGTTGCGGCCGTCGGGGGCACATTCGATCACCGTGAGCTTCTCCACGGCTTGGCGGCCAAACAGCTCCTTTTGCTCATGGCAGTGGGGGCACCAGTAGGCCGTGTACATGCGCGCCCCGGTGGCGGTGAGGTGCTCCGCCAGGGCAATGGTGGCGGCCGTGCTCTCCGAGCGCACCGGCATCGGCACGCCCTTGCCGGTGTCCACGCTGGGCTGGCCCACCGACGCGGCCCAACCCAGGCCGATGATGCCCACCAACAGGGCCGTGATCACGCCGCGGAACACCAGCTGGCCGCGGTCATCCCAGTCGCCGCCGATCAGGCTGAGCACCAGCAGGCTGAGGCTGATGGTGGCCGAGAGGATGCAGAAGGGGCAGCAGTCGCGGATGCCAAAGGCCATCACCCCCAGCAGCACGGCGCTGAACACCGCCATGCCGGTGCTCAGCAGGAACAGCCCCCACCAGCTGCGCTGGGCCAAACCCTGGCGCACCTCCCCCTGCAGCACCAGCGGCAACACCGCCAGCAGCAGCACGGCCGCGTAGGCCAGGAAGCCAAACAGCGACAGGGGCTGCCCCAACAGGCTTCCCCAGGCGCTGGAGAGCACCTTCTCGCAGCCATTGCAGCCGAAGAACCCCTGGCTGCTGCAGCTCAGGGCCCCGAGCAGGCCCCATTTTTTGAGGGTGATCGAACCGGTGTCGATCACGCCCACCGTGGCCAACACGGCCATCACCACCCGCACCCAGCGCTGGCCGCCATCCCCGCGGCGACGCTGGCCGGCGAGGCGCTCGCTAAGGCGGGAGGAGGTCACGGCGTGGGGTACAAGCTGGGCTGATTCTGTCAGCCCCCTTCCGGCCGTGCCCAAGCCCCCGGGGGCCGCTGGGTAGGGTTGGGGATTGGCCCGCACGCGGTGCGCCGCGGCCCGATCAGCGACCGCCGATGAGCAACCCCAGCGCCGTGCCAACCCCCCGCAAAACCGTGGCCTTCGCCCACCTGGGCTGCGAGAAAAACCGGGTGGACACCGAGCACATGCTGGGGCTGCTGGCCCAGGCCGGCTACGGCGTGAGCGCCGATGAGCACGACGCCACGGTGGTGGTGGTGAACACCTGCAGCTTCATCCAGGAGGCCCGCGAAGAATCGGTGCGCACCCTGGTGGAGCTGGCGGAGCAGGGCAAGGAGCTGATCATTGCCGGCTGC
>CAWUND010000179.1:0-3168 GCA_963923815.1 uncultured bacterium | reverse complement strand
GTGGTCGTGGTCGTGATCGTGGTGATGGTCGTGCTCGCGCTCCAGACCAAACAGCCGTGCGGCGGGGACCTCCCCCCGCTGCATGGGCAGCACCACCACACCGGGTCGCAGGCGAGGCGTGAGCTGCCGCTGGAGGGCCTGCAGGGTGTCGGCGGAGAGGCGGTCGGCGCGGCTGAGCAGCACCAAATCCGCGGCATCCAGTTGGTCGTTGAACAGCGACTCCAGATCGCTGAGGTGATCAAGGCTGGGGTCGGCCTGGCGTTGGGCCTCCAATGCCGCCGGATCACCCACCACACTGCCCTGACTCAGGGCTTCACCATCCACCACGGTCACCACGCCCGTGACACGGGTACGGGTGCGAATGTCGGGCCACTGAAAAGCCTGCACCAGGGGCACCGGCAGGGCCAGGCCACTGGTCTCCACGACGATGCCATCCAGCTGGTGGGCCCGCTGCAGCAGCTGCTGCATGGTGGGCAGGAACTCATCTTGCACAGTGCAACAGAGGCAGCCGTTGGCCAACTCCACCACGGGGGTGTCGGGCACGCCCTCGGGGGCGTCGTCGGGGCACACGCGACAACTGCGGATCAGCTCACCGTCGATGCCCACCTCACCAAATTCGTTCACCAACACGGCCAACCGCAGGCCGCTGTTGAGCAGCAGGTGACGCAACAGGGTGGATTTGCCGGCGCCAAGGAAGCCGGTCACCACCGTGACCGGCAGCCGGGCGGCTGAGGAGTGGTTCACAACCGGCAGGCGTCAGGGAACGATCAACGACCAGCCGAAGGCGGCACCGATGCCCATCAGGCCACCAGCCAACAGGCTACGAGTGTTGGGGGCCAGCAGGGCAGCCGAGTGCCGCAGCACCCGCAGCGACAGCAGCAGCAGTGCCCCCTGGCTCAGCAGCAGACCCAGCAGATAGCCAGCGACGCAGCTGGACTCCCAACCGATCACCGAAGCGCTCAGCACATAGCCATGCAGGGCAAAGCAGGGCACGAGCAACGCCATGGGCAGGCGGCCGACCACCACCAACCCCTCCACCACCAAGGTGAGGGCCACCAGCAGTTCAGCGGCGGGCACCTGGGGCGTGAACAGACCCACCAGGGTGCCCAGCAGGCCGATGCTCAGCAGGCCAAGCATCCACCGGCTGGAGCGTTGGACACCCACCAGGGCCAGGGCCAGCAAAAACAGCAGGTGGTCAGGGCCCAGCAGGGGGTGACCCAGGCCACTGAGCAGACCCGCCAGGGGGGTGGGCTGTTGCTGATGGAACAACGCCATCAGGTGATGGGCTGAGGCCGGTGCTGCGGACAGCAACAGCAGACCGGCGGCGCTGACGGGCAGCAGCCAAGAGGGGCGATGGTTCATCCGAGGACCTGGTCCGCGCCAGGGGATTGAAGGGGTTGCGAACCGGCGGGCGTTCTGGCTGGGGCGGGCGCCAGAGCGATCCACCCTTCACAGCTGCGGGACAGCGCCGGGTTTGCACCGGACTTTCCCCGTTACCTCCCTGGGCTGATCCCCCGGGGAACCGGACCCCAGCAATGTAGGTCGTCTGCGGCGGCGACGCCCTAGCGGCAGGCGAGGCTGTCACGGGTGTCGACCCCCGTGCGTGGGTTGGTGCCGGAGGCTCTGCCACAGAGGGCTTTTTGCTGCGGCAGGTCGAGAACGGCATCGGTGAAGTCAGCCCCTTCGATCACCGCCGCCGTGAACTTGCTGTTCATCAACATGGCGTTGCGCAGCACGGCACCGCTGAGGTCGGCGCCGTCAAAGCGGCTGGCGAAGGCCACGGCATCCTCCAGGTCGGCGCCGCGCAAATTGGCGTTCTGAAGGTTGGCGGTGTTGAACACAGCCCCACGCAGATCGGTGTCGCTGAGGTCAAAGCCCTCGAGCGAGGCCTTCAGAAACTCCTGCTGCTGCAGGTTGCGGCCATGCATGTCGGGCTGAAGATCCTGCAGGCTGCGTTGGGCGCGCAGTTCAGGCGCCGTGATCGCCTCGGCCGCCGGCGCCGCCACCAGGGTGAGCAGCATCACCGGCAGGAGCACCCCCACCAGCACCTGGCCGGCGCGGGCCAGGCCGTTCCGCAGCCGACGCAGCAGGGGGGAGCGAACCACGGCACCACTAGCTTGGGGCGCTCAAGTTATTGCAGGCGGCAGCCCCAGCGCGACCGATGAGCAAAGCCCTGCGTGTGGTGGTGCCGCCGCACCCCCTGATCGGCCACTGGCTCACCCTGCTGCGGGACCGGGACACCCCTTCAGCCCTGTTTGCCACAGCCATGGCCGAACTGGGCCGTTGGCTCACCTACGAGGCCTTGCGCGATTGGATCCCCTACCAACGGGTGGCGGTGCAGACCCCGCTGGCCCCCACAGAGGGCACGGTGGTCGACGCCTCGGTGCCGCTGTTGGCGGTGCCCCTGCTCAGCGGCGGGCTCGGGTTGTGGGAGGGGGCCCGCTCCGTGTTGCCCCATGCCGCATTGGCACCGGTGGCCCTGGAGCAGAGCCCCTCGGGTGCCGTGAGCTGCCCCTTCAATGGCTTGCCTGCCACGATCCCAGACCGGGCCGGCGTGCTGGTGTTTGCGCCTCAGGTGGCGACGGGATCGCGGCTGATCCAGCTGCTGGAGCAGCTGGAGGCCCGCGGCGTGCAGGGGATCCGGGTGCGGGTGATCACCACCGTGGCCGCCAGCCCCGGCCTCAAGCAATTGGGGGAGCGCTACGGCGACCTCACCCTCTACACCGGCTGCATCGACGCTGACCTCGACGACCAGCAACGCATCCTGCCCGGGGTTGGTGACGCTGAGGGGCGCCTGTGTGGCCTGAGCGGCCCAGCCTTCGTAGGCTGAGGCCACAGATGGGGCCAAGCCCCGCCCACACCCCTGCAGTGATGGCTCGAGACAGCGGCTCCGGATCCCTCGGCACCCTGGTGGCTGGCGCGGTGATCGGCGCCGCCGGTTTGGCCTGGTGGCTGCTGGCGGAGGCGGAACGCCGGCACCAGGGCCCCCGACGGCACCGCAACGGGCGCCCCAGCCGCCTCTCCTTCCACGACGAGGACGCCCTCGACCTGCAGGAAGAAGGCCATCGGCCGGCGCGGGAGACCGACCTGCAGGACAAGGTTCAGCAGCTGAACCAGGCCATCGACGATGTGCGCCGTCAGCTGGAGGGGCTCACGCCCCAGGGCTGA
>CAWUND010000178.1:0-3171 GCA_963923815.1 uncultured bacterium | reverse complement strand
CAGCACCCGTTCCACCAGGGTGGCGCCCGCCAGGGGCTGCAGCACCTTGGGCAGAGCACTCTTCATGCGGGTGCCCTTCCCGGCGGCCAACACGGCAACGGCGAGCATCGGCAGAGGCGGGCAACTGGGGCGGAATCTACTGGGGGTGCCCGGTGCCGCTCTCCAGGCCCCAGCGTCGCCGCCAGGCGCTGGTGGGCTCCACCACGCCGGCCGCCAACCGCTCCCGCTGGCGCCGCTGCCGCTCCTGCAGGATCGCGCTGCGGCTGCCCTCGCCGCTGGGATCCCGGTAGGGCTCGGCGGCGTTGGTGCCCAGGTGCTCCAACTCCATGGGGCTGAGGGGCCGCAAGCGCGGATCGCCCGCCAAGGGGCCGGGGCTGGCGGCGGTGCCGCCGCTCCAATCGCTGCGTGAAGCCCGCAGGCCCGAAGGGGCGGCGATGGCCGCCAGCTCCAGCCCCGCCAGCAGCAGCCCTTGCCGCACCGCCGCCGCACTGCAGTAGGTGAGCAGCCGGCCCTGGGGGGCCAGCAGCGCCCCGAGGCCCCCCAGGAATTCCACGCTCCACAGCTGCGGGCAGCGGCTGGGGGAGAAGGCATCCATCAGCACCAGATCCACCTGGCCCCGCCGCTGGGTCAGCAGTTCCGGTAGCCGCGCCCGGGCATCCCCCCACAGCATCTGGGGGCCCGCACAGAGCGCCTGCAGCCGCTCCAGGGCGTCGGGTTGCCACTGGCCGCGGAAGCCCCCATCGGCGAGGGCCAGCCGCAGCGGTTCGCGGTCGAGCTCGAGGCCCCACCAGTCGAGCTCCAGGCCCGCCGCCGCCACCGCCTCCAGCAGGGCGGCGGTGTTGCAGCCGGTGCCCACGCACACATCCACCACCCGCAGCCGTGCCCCCGGCCCCCAGCGCTCCAGGGCCGCCGGCGCCACAAATTTGCTGCGGGCCTCCGCCAGGGCACCGCGGCCGCTGTGGAACCCCTCCCCCACCGCCGTTGAGAACAGGCTGAAGCTGCCGTCCTCCGTGCGCAGGGCCCTCAGCCCGTGGGGCTCAGCCGTCAAGCCGCTGGTGCCGGTTGGCGAGCTTGAGCATCAAAAACAGGGCAAAGCCGGTGATCAGGGTGTTGAGCCCCATGTCGGTGATCTTGCCAATTTCGATGCTGTTGCCGAAGTAGGGGATCGACCACAGGTGCCAGTTGCCCGCATGCAGCAGCGGCATCAACAGCGGCATCAGCAGATCCTTCGACAGCGAGCGGGTCACCTCCGTGAGCTGCTGGCCGATCACCATCGCGATCGCCAGTTCCAGCCCCAACCCCTTCTTGAGGAAAAACTCGCCGTATTCCCGCAGCACAGCCTTGAGCATCAGCCGCCCCTCGTTCCCTATCCCCCAGCTTGCGCAGAGCGGTTGGGGCGGAGGGGCGCCGCGGGCTTCTCTTCAGCTTTGGCCTCAGGCCTGCAGCCGCTGCAGGTCGTCCCAGAAACCGGGGTACGACACCGCCGCCGCCTCGGGGCGCTCCAGGCTGGTGGCGCCGCTCGCGATCTGGGCCGCCACCGCCAGGCTCATGGCCACCCGGTGGTCGGTTTCGCTGTCCACCGCGGCACCCCGCAGCTGCACGCCGCCTTCGATGGCCATGCCATCAGCGAATTCCTCGATGCGGGCCCCCATCGCCCCCAGCTGACGGGCCATCACCGCCAGGCGGTCGGTTTCCTTCACCCGCAGCTCCTCGGCGCCGCTGACGCGGCTCACCCCATCGGCGCAGCAGGCGGCCACCGCCAGCACCGGGATCTCATCCACCAGGCGGGGGATCAGCTCGGCACCAATCGAGAAGGCCTGCAGCGGGCCATGGGTGACCCGCAGGTCGCCCACCGGTTCGCCGGCCACATCGCGGGCGTTGAGCACCTCGATGCGGGCCCCCATCTGCTCCAGCACATCGAGGATGCCGGTGCGGCTGGGGTTGAGCCCCACGTTTTCCACCGTGAGCTCGGCGCCGGGGGTGATGGCACCGGCCACCAGCCAGAAGGCGGCGGAGCTGATGTCGCCGGGCACCACCACCTCCTGGCCCCGAAGGCTGCAGCCGGGGGTCACCACCACCTCCGTGTTGCCGTTGCCGCCCACGCGCAGGTCGGCGCCGAAGGCCCGCAGCATGCGCTCGCTGTGGTCGCGGCTTTGCACCGGTTCGATCACGGTGGTGGGCCCCTCGGCGGTGAGGGCCGCCAGCAGCAGGGCGCTCTTCACCTGGGCGCTGGCCACGGGGGTGCGGATCACGGCTCCGCGCAGGGCCTGGCCCTGGATTGCCAACGGCGCCAGGTTGCCCCCCTGGCGGCCGGCGATGGTGGCGCCCATCTCCGCCAGCGGACCCCCCACCCGTTTCATCGGGCGGCGGCGCAGGGAGTCGTCGCCGGTGAGCACGAAGTGGCGGCCGCTGCGGCCCGCCAGTAGCCCCAGCATCAGGCGCATGGTGGTGCCGGAATTGCCGCAATCGAGGATCGAGCTGGGCTCCTGGAAGCCATCGAGCCCCACCCCCTGCACCAGCACCGGCTGGCCCGCCTCAATCGGCGACACCTCCACCCCCATGGCCCGCAGGCAGGCGGCGGTGCTGAGCGGATCCTCCGCCGGCAGCAGGCCTTCGATGCGGGTGGTGCCTTCGGCGATGGCCCCGAACAGCAAGGCCCGATGCGAGATCGACTTGTCGCCCGGCACCCGCACCCGGCCCCGGAGGCTGCGGCCGGCGGTGGTTCCCAGGGCGAGGGGCATGGGGCTGGATGGGCTGAGGTTGCGAGCGTAGGCATTGGCCCGCCGGGGCTTTCCCCGCTAGACCGTGGGCAGCTGCCCAGCGGCCATGACCACCGCGTCACCCAACGAACTGCAGACCCTGTTTGCCTTCCTGGGGCAGATCCAGACCGACCCCCAGCTGCGGGAGCAGCTCAACGAGGTGTGCACCGCCGATGAGGTGGCCGCCATTGCCGCCGCCCGGGGCCACGCCTTTGCCCCCGCCACGCTGCTGCAGCTGTTTGAGCGCTGCCATGAGGCCCCCATGGCCCGCAGCGGCTTGATGGACGAAAAATTGATCCGCGTGTACCTGCAACGGGAGGTGCTGGCCCCCTAACCCAGCATCACGCCGCCGTCGTTGCTCAGGCTTTCCTGCCAGCTGCGCAGGTCGAACAGCAGCTCCTGCAGGCTTAAG
>CAWUND010000177.1:0-3193 GCA_963923815.1 uncultured bacterium | reverse complement strand
TCGAAGAGGTGGATCTTGTCGTAGGTGGCCAGGATCTGGCCGTCCTTGCCCACCAGCTCGGCGCGGTTGCTGGTGAGGCGCTCGCCGGCGGGCACCGGGTAGCCACCGCCCAGGAGCGTCACCTGGTAGCGGCGGGCCATGGTCACCAGGAAGCGCTGGGCGCGCTCCGCCAGGCTGGGGGCCAGCTCCAGGCGCTGGTCGTCGTCGCCCATGAAGGCGAAGTTCTCCGGCAGGCCCACCAGGTCGGCGCCGCGGCGCGCCGCCAGGTCGATCTGTTCCTCGGCGGCGGCGAAGTTTTGCTCGGGATCAGCCGTGCTGTTGAGCTGGATCGCCGCCGCGAGAAAGCTGGTCAAAACTGGATTTCCACCGCCGGCCGCACTGTAAGGGGGCTGGCAAACGGCTCAAGCCGCCTGCAACACCCCGGGGCTGGTCTGGGTGGGCACGATCGTGAGGTTGTCCACCGAAGCGCAGCAGGCGAAATCGGCGTCGTGGTTGCCGATGCCGATCAGCCGTTGGCCGTGGCTGGCGGCCCGCAGGCAGGTTTCGGTGTCGTGGTGCCACTGCTGCCACAGGGCCAGGGCCGCCAGGGCCTCGTCGTTGCCGCAGCGCACGCCCACGTGGGGCGACACCGCCAGCTCGAGGGCCGCCGACACCACGGCCCCGGCCGCGAGGCTGTCCTCCAGGGAGTAGTCACCCTCCCAGCCGCTGCCCACGATCCACACCTGGCGGCAATCGCGCTCGATCAGGCGCCGCGCCACGGCGGTGCGGTTGGGCAGGCAGGCGGTGAGCAGCAGCGGCACCGGCTTCACCGCCTCGAGGGAACGGGTGCCGTTGGTGGTGCTCATGAAGATGCGCTTGCCGCCCACCAGCTCCGGCGTCACCGCCAGGGGGGAGTTGCCCAGGTCGTAGCCGTCCACCCGCTTGCCGCCGCGCTCACCGGCCCGCAGGCGGCGCTCGGCGGGCCAGGCGGCGGCGGCGGCCTCCAGGGAATCAAGGTCGGCGAAGGCCTGGATCGCCTCGGCGCCGTTCTGCAGCGACCAGGCAATGGTGGTGGTGGCCCGCAGCACATCGATCACCACGGCGGCATCGGGGCCGCCCTCCGCCACCGGCCGCACCGCCGGCACGCACTCAGAGGTGTGGAAATAGGAGATCTGCACGGCCGCGGTGGCGGAAGGGGTGCGTCACAGTAGGCACCACCAGGCCGGTTTTCGGAGCGTGATGGGGTCCCGGCGTGATCTGCGCGGCTTTCTCGAGCTGCTTGAGCAACGGGGCCAGCTGCGGCGGATCACGGCGCCGGTGGATCCGGACCTCGAGCTCTCGGCCATCGCCGATCGGGTGCTGGGCTGCGGCGGCCCAGCGCTGCTGTTTGAAAACGTGATCGGCAGCACCATGCCGGTGGCCGTGAACCTGATGGGCACCGTGGAGCGGGTGCTCTGGAGCATGGGCATGGAGCGGGCCGAGGAGCTCGAGCAGCTGGGCGAGCGGCTGGCCCTGCTGCAGCAGCCCCGCCCCCCCAAAGGGGCCCAAGAGGCGCTGCGCTTCGGCTCGGTGCTGCTGGATCTGCTCAAGGCCAAGCCCGACCTCGACCTGCTGCCCCCCTGCCACCAGCAGGTGTTCCGCGGCGAGCAGGTGAACCTCGATGCCCTGCCGCTGCTGCGGCCCTGGCCCGGGGATGCCGGCCGGATCATCACCTTGGGGTTGGTGATCACCAAAGACCCCGAAACCGGCACCCCCAACGTGGGCGTGTACCGGCTGCAGCAGCAGTCGATCAACACGATGACCGTGCACTGGCTGAGCGTGCGCGGCGGCGCCCGGCACCTGCGCAAGGCGGCGGAGCTGGGCAAACCCCTGGAGATCGCCGTGGCCATCGGCGTGCACCCGCTGCTGGTGATGGCCGCCGCCACGCCAATCCCCGTGCAGCTGAGCGAATGGCTGTTCGCCGGGCTCTACGCCGGTGAGGGGGTGCGGCTGGCCAAGTGCAAAACCGTGGATCTGGAGGTGCCCAGCCACAGCGAGGTGGTGCTCGAGGGCACGATCACCCCCGGCGAGGTGCTGCCCGATGGCCCCTTCGGCGACCACATGGGCTTCTACGGCGGCGTGGAGGATTCCCCCCTGGTGCGCATCCAGTGCGTCACCCAGCGGCGCGACCCGATCTACTTCACCACCTTCAGCGGCCGGCCCCCCAAGGAGGACGCGATGCTCGCCATCGCCCTCAACCGCATCTACACGCCGATCCTGCGGCAGCAGATCCCGGAGATCGTGGATTTCTTCCTGCCGATGGAGGGGCTCAGCTACAAGCTGGCGGTGATCGCCATCGACAAGGCCTACCCCGGCCAGGCGCGGCGCGCCGCCATGGCCTTCTGGAGTGCCCTGCCCCAGTTCACCTACACGAAGTTTGTGGTGGTGGTCGACAAGGCGATCAACATCCGCGATCCGCGCCAGGTGATCTGGGCGATCAGCGCCCTGGTCGACCCCCAACGCGACCTGATGGTGGTGGAGAACACCCCCTTCGACACGCTCGATTTCGCCAGCGAGCAACTGGGGCTGGGGGGCCGCCTGGCCATCGACGCCACCACCAAGGTGGGGCCGGAGCGCAACCACCCCTGGGGCGAACCGCTGGCGCGGCCGGCGGAGCTGGAGGCGCGGTTGGATGGCCGCTGGGCGGAGCTGGGGCTGGCGGATGTGGGCCAGTCCGAGCCCGATCCGGCCCTGTTCGGCTACGCCCTGGAGCAGGTGCTGCAGCGGCTGGCGGCCAGGGCGGGGGGCTGAGGCCGCCGTGGGGCCCCTGCGCCGCAGCGCCGTGCAGGCCCTCCAGGCCCTGCTGCAACTGGCCCAGGAGCCGCAGCAGTGGCTGTCGGTGAGCACCGTGGCCACGGCCCAGGAGCTGCCGGCGCCGATGCTGGAGCAGCTGCTGCTGGATCTGCGCCGCGCCGGCCTGGTGGAGGCCCGGCGGGGGCGGCAGGGGGGCTACCGGCTGGCCAAGCCCCCGGAGGCGATCCGGGTGGCGGAGGTGTTCCGCGCCGTGGGGGCACCGCTGGAGCTGCTGGAGCCGGAGGATCCCGGTGCACGGGCGGAGCAGCAGGTGCTGCGCAGCCTCAGCGGGCGGCTGCAACGGGCCCTGGATCGAGAACTGCAGGGCTTAAGCCTGCAGGAGCTGCTGTTCGACCTGCGCAGCTGGCAGGAAAGCCTGAGC
>CAWUND010000176.1:0-3197 GCA_963923815.1 uncultured bacterium | reverse complement strand
CTCCAGCGCCTGCACCTGCCGCCCCTGCAGCACCATCCCCTGCAGCGACAGGCTGCTGAGCAGCAGCACCAGGCTGCCGGCCAAGGCCAACGGCAACATCACAGCAACGGCATCGATGCAGCCAACATTCCCCGGCCAAAGGGCGCTGGGCCGGCGGGCCGAACTCAGCCCTGAATCAACCCACCACCCAACAGCGTGTCGCCGGCATAAAACACCGCCGCTTGGCCCGGCGTGATCGAGAACTGCTCTTCGGCGAACTCCAGCCGGCAGCGGTGGGGCCGCTGCGCCGCCGCATCGGCATCCGTGGCGGGCAGGGGGGTGAGCAGCGCCGCCACAGCACCACTGCGGTAGCGCACCTGCACCTCCACCTGCAGCGGAGCCGTGGGGGGCGCGATCGACACCCAGTTCACGGCCCCCACCACCGCATCGGGGCGGGCGGCCTCGCTGCGGGGGGCCACCACCACCCGGTTGAGGGCGCCGTCGAGGCGCACCACGTGCAACGGCTCACTCCAGGCCACCCCAAGCCCCTTGCGCTGACCGATGGTGAAGTGCTCGATGCCGTCGTGCGTGCCCAGCACCCGACCATCGCTGAGCACGATCTCCCCCTGCCGCGGCGGCAGGTAGGCATCCAAAAACGCCTTCATCGAGCCGTGGTGGTCGGCGAGGCAGAGGTCTTGGCTTTCGGGTTTCTCGGCGGTGCGCAGCCCATGGCGGGCCGCCTCAGCGCGGGTGTCGGCCTTGGTGAGCTCCCCCAGGGGAAACACCAGCCGCCCCAACGCCTCTTGCGGCAGGTCGTAGAGGAAATAGCTCTGATCCTTCTGCCGATCCAAGCCCCGCAGCAGCTGGTGGCGGCCGTTGGGGCTGAGGTCGCCATGCAGCACCCGGGCGTAGTGGCCGGTGGCGATGCGGCCGATGCCGCGCTCCTGCTCCGCCCAGGTGAGCATCGGGCCGAACTTCACCTCGCGGTTGCAGCGGGAGCAGGGCAACGGCGTGACGCCGGAGCCGTAGCCCTCCACCAGGAAATCCACGATCTGGGCCTTGAAGTGCTCGCGGAAATCCACCACGTGGTGGGGCACCTCCAACTGCTCGCAGATGCCGGCGGCATCCACCAACCCCTCAGCGCAGCACGCCCCCTTGCCGCTCATCAGCCAGAGGGTGAGGCCCTCCACCTGCCAGCCCGCCTCCACCAACAACGCCGCGGTGAGCGAGCTATCCACGCCACCGGAGAGGCCCACCGCCACCCGGTGCTCGCCGGGCCAGCTGGCCAGCCGCTCCAGGGCCTGTGCCCCGGCGGGGGTGGCCGCCACGGAGGGGTCGGCCGCAGCGGGAATCGCAGAGAAACGGGCCACACCAACCGGGCGATCCAGCCCAACGGCCGGATCTGCTGCATCTCCCCATCATGGAACTGTGCGCATCGCCCCTGTGTTGCCCGCCCCCACCTGGCCCGCCCGCGATGGCGATCACCTGATGGTGAGCGCCGCCCAGATGGCGGCATTGGAAGAGCAGCTGTTCGCCAGCGGCTTGCCGGTGGAGGCCCTGATGGAGAAGGCCGCCCTGGCGGTGGTGCGGCGGCTGCAACAACCCGATTGGTGGCCGCAGCTGCAGCAGCGCGGGGCCCTGGTGCTGGTGGGCCCTGGCCACAACGGCGGCGATGGCTTGGTGGTGGCCCGTGAGCTGCACCTGGCGGGGGTGGCGGTGCGCACCTGGAGCCCGTTTGAGCGCCACAAGCCGCTCACCGCCGCCCACCGCCGCCACGCCCACTGGCTGGGCATCCCTGAGCTGAGCGACCCGCCCGACCCGGGCGAGGGGGCCGTCTGGATCGATGCGCTGTTCGGCATCGGCCAAAGCCGTGCCCCCTCCGAGGCGCTCGAAACCCTGCTGGAGCAGCGCCAGCGCCGGCAACCGGGGCTGCTGGTGGCCCTCGATGGCCCCACCGGCCTGTGCGCCGACAGCGGCCAACCGCTGGGGCGCTGCGCCGCCTGCGCCGGCCTCACCCTGGCCATCGGCCTGATCAAACAAGGCTGGCTGCAGGATCCCGCCCTGCGCTGGCTGGGGCAGCTGGAGCGCATCGAGCTGGGGCTCCCCCAACCGCTGCTGCAGGCGCTGCCCCCGCAGCAACCGCTGGCGCTCCGGGACACCGACCTGGCGGCAGCCCCCTGGCCCAGGCTCGACCCCGCCGCCTCCAAATACCAGCGGGGCCGGCTGCTGGTGATCGCCGGCAGCACCGCCTACCGGGGCGCCGCCGCCCTGGCCCTGCAGGGGGCCAGCGCCAGCGGCTGCGGCAGCCTGCGGGCGGCCCTGCCGGAGCCGGTGGCCCAGCAGCTGTGGAGCCTGCAACCGCAGGTGGTGCTCAGCGCCTCCCTCCCAGACAACGGCGGCGGCGGCCTCCGCCTGGAGGGCCTGCCCCATGGGGCCCTGGAGCGCCTGGATGCGGTGGTGCTGGGGCCCGGGCTGGGGCCGGAGGCCTCTGGCAATGCCGAATCCGCCATCTGGAGCCAGCTGCAGGCCTTCCCGGGTCTGCTGCTGCTCGATGCCGACGGGCTCAACCGCCTGGCGGGCCGCTCCCCCCTGGCCTGGCTGCTGGGGCGGGCCGGCCCCACCTGGCTGACGCCCCATGCCGGTGAATTCGCCCGGCTGTTCCCGCAGTGGGCGGATCAGCCGCCCCTGGAGGCCGCCCGCCACGCCGCCGAGCACAGCTCTGGCGCGCACCCCTGCAGCCTGCTGCTCAAGGGGGCCCGCAGCGTGGTGGCGGCCGCCGATGGTCGCCGATGGCAGATCAGCCAGGCCAACCCCGCGGCAGCCCGCACCGGCCTGGGGGACGTGCTGGCGGGCTACGCCGGCGGCCTGGGGGCGCGGGGGCTGGCGGCGGGCACGGGGGCAGACGCCGCGCTGCTCGCCCTGGCGGCCCTCAGCCATGCCAGCGCCGGCGAGATGGCCGTTGAGCAGCGCGGGGCCGGCGGCGCCACCCCCACGGCGGTTGCCGAAATGTTGTGCGCAATCACGAAATCAACCTAAAGATCCTCAACAGTGCGTCACGAAAAACACACGCAACCACATGAGTCTCAATGGTTGTGTGTGGTTTTGCTGCTGAAAGCTGAAGCGTGTCTGTAGTCACTGCTGGTTTGGCAAAACACATAGGACAGTTCTCCAACTTCAAAACAAAGGCTCATGACCGCCTCGGGCCTATCCGCCAGCAG
>CAWUND010000175.1:0-3199 GCA_963923815.1 uncultured bacterium | reverse complement strand
TTTCTGAGGGCCAACCCTTCGGGCCGCCTGGTGGTGCTCAACGACGACGGCACCGCCTTGGAGCAGCACCCGGCCTTGCTCCAGTGCACCATTGCGGTGCTGGACAGTCGCTCGGGTTGGCCCGAGTTGATTACCGTGTTGGCCCACTTGCAACAGCCCCTTGAGGCTCCTCTTGAGGCCTGCCTGCCTGTCGGTTGCCTGGCGGGGCTGCTGGGCATGGACCGGCTGCCCCAGCGGGAGCGCCGGTTGCTGATGGAGCTGGGCCAGGGCCTGCAGAACAAGCAGATCGCCCACAAGCTCGGGCTCACGCCGGCCACGGTGGGCACCTACCGCAAAACCATCGCCGCCAAGCTGGGGTTGAGTGGGGCCGAACTGGTGCGCTCCGCCGCCCTGTACCGCTGCTGGACGTGGGCCAGCTCGATCGGATCGATGCCTGGCTGCTGATCCACAGCGGAGCCAACGCATCCAGGCCGCGGCGGCCGTTGCGCCCTGGAGTGGTGGTCAGCCTGAGGGTTCCTGCCGCCTGCTTGGATGCGCCCCGCCTGGACCCGCAGCCGCCTGCAGGCCCTGATCCGCGAGGGGTTGGGTGAGCGGCCCCTGATCGTGGTGTCAAACCGCGAACCCTGGGTGCACCGCCGCCGCAACGGCGGCATCACGGCGGAGCGGCCCGCCAGCGGGTTGGTCACCGCGCTAGAGCCCTTCGCGGAAGCCAGTGGTGGCACCTGGATCGCCCACGGCAGTGGCGATGCCGACCGCCGATCGGTGGATGCCAACGACAGCGTGGCCGTGCCTCCGGGTGAGCCCCGCTATCGGTTACGGCGCCTGTGGCTGAGCGATGCCGAGCACAACGGCTACTACACCAACCTGGCCAACCGCGGCCTCTGGCCCCTGTGCCATGTGGCCTTCGTGCCGCCCCTGTTTGAAGCGGCCCATTGGCAGACCTACCGGCAGGTGAACCAGCGCTTTGCCGAAGCGGTGCTCGAGGAGGCCAATGGCGGCCCGGCGGTGGTGTTTCTGCAGGACTTCCACCTGGCACTGGTGCCCCAGCTGCTGCGCCAGGCCAACCCTGAGCTCACGCTTGTGCAGTTTTGGCATGTGCCCTGGCCCAACCTGGAGCTGCTGCGCACCTTTCCCTACGCCGAGGCCCTGATGGAGGGCTTGCTGGGCAACGACCTCCTCGGCTTTCAGATCCCGGCCCATGCCCGCAATTTTGTGGAGGCCGCCGCAGCTCTGCTGCCGGTGCAGCTGAGCGCTGATGGCCAGCAGGTGCAGAGCAACGGCCACCGCACCCAGGTGGCGGCCTACCCGATCAGCATCGACTTCCAACAGTGGAGCCAACTGGCGGCCGGTGAGGCGGTGGCCGCGGCGATGCAGCGCTGGCGCCAGCGGCTCGGGCCCCTCGATCCCCAACTCCTGGGGGTGGGGATGGAGCGGCTGGATTACACCAAGGGGCTGCCGCAACGGCTGCGGGCGGTGGAGCGGCTGTTGCAACGGCAGCCGCAGCTGCAGGGGCGCTTTCGCTTTGTGCAGGTGCTCGCCAACTCCCGCAGCCAGATCAGCGAATACCGCGCCCTCCATCAGGAGCTGGAGGCCCTCGTGGCGCGCATCAATGGCCGCTGGGGCATGGGTGATTGGCAGCCCCTGGAGCTGCGCATCGAGGAGATCGATCTGATTGAGCTGATTGCCCTGCAACGTCTCGGGGCCTTCTGCGTGGTGAGCTCCCTGCACGACGGCATGAACCTGGTGGCCAAGGAGTTTGTGGCCGCCCGTTGCGACGGCGATGGCGTGCTGATCCTCAGCCGCTTCGCCGGCAGTGCCCTGGAGCTCGCCGATGCCCTGCAGGTGCACCCCTACAACGTGGAGGAGCTCGCGGCCGCCATGGCGCAGGCCTTGGCGATGCCGGAGGCGGAGCGGCGCCGGCGCA
The DNA here is from genome assembly GCA_963923815.1 of uncultured bacterium. GTDB lineage: Bacteria > Cyanobacteriota > Cyanobacteriia > PCC-6307 > Cyanobiaceae > Vulcanococcus. The sequence continues at coordinate 1,275 of CAWUND010000175.1, read as the reverse complement.
TGGGCTCACTGCGCCGCCAGGTGGAGGAGCACAACGTGTACCGCTGGGGCGGCCGGATCCTCACGGACATCCTGCACCTGCAGCCATGACCGATCCCACCTTCCACAACGGCGGTAACCACTGGCATCTCGATGCGGTGTTTTACCAAGTGTTTGTGCGCGGCTACCGGGACAGCAGCCGTGATGGCAATGGCGATTTGCGGGGGCTGATTGAAAAGCTCGACTACATCCAGAGCCTTGGGGTGAGCTGCCTATGGCTGATGCCGATCTTTTGCTCACCGCTGCGGGATGGCGGCTACGACGTGTCGGATTTCCTGAGCATCGACCCCTCAATCGGCAGCCTCGAGGATTTCCAGCAGCTCACCGAAGCCGCCCATCAACGCGATCTGCGCGTGATCACCGATCTGGTGATCAGCCACACCTCCGATCAACACCATTGGTTTCAGCAGGCGCGGCAGGGCCCCGACTCCCCCTTCTTCCACTACTACGTGTGGAGTGACCGCGACGATCGCTACCCCCAGGCGCGGGTGATCTTCAGCGACACGGAGCACTCCAACTGGGCCTGGGATCACCAGGCCAAGCGCTACTACTGGCACCGCTTCTTCAGCCACCAACCCGATCTCAACTACGACCATCCACCGGTGCAGGAGGCGATCCTCGATGTGATGCGCTTCTGGCTGGATCTGGGCATCGATGGATTCCGGGTGGATGCGGTGCCCTATCTGTTTGAGCGGGAGGGCACCAACTGCGAAAACCTGCCGGAAACCCATGCCTTCTGCCGGCGCATGCGCCAGCTGATTGATCAGGAGTATCCGGGCCGGATCCTGCTGGCGGAGGCCAACCAATGGCCCGACGACCTGGTGCCCTATTTCGGCGACGGCGATGAATTCCACATGGCCTTCAACTTCCCGTTGATGCCGCGGCTGTTTCTGGCCCTACGGCGTGAGGACAGCCGGCCGTTGATTGATTGCATCGAAAGCCTGCCCGCGATTCCGGCGGACTGCCAGTGGGCCACGTTTCTGCGCAACCACGACGAGCTCACCCTGGAGATGGTGACCGATTCCGATCGCGATTACCTCTACAGCGAATATGCGCGTGACCCGCGCATGAAGATCAACCTGGGCATTCGCCGGCGCTTGGCGCCGCTGGTGGACCACGACCGGCGCCGCATCGAACTGCTCTACAGCCTGCTGCTCAGCCTGCCCGGAGCGCCGGTGATCTACTACGGCGATGAGATCGGCATGGGCGACAACATCTACCTCGGCGACCGCAATGG
>CAWUND010000174.1:0-3225 GCA_963923815.1 uncultured bacterium | reverse complement strand
GCAGCTATTGGATCACCACCTTCGGCTGCCAGATGAACAAGGCGGATTCCGAGCGCATGGCCGGGATCCTCGAATCGATGGGCTACCGCGAAGCCAGCGCCGAGCTGGAGGCGGATCTGGTGCTCTACAACACCTGCACCATCCGCGACAACGCGGAGCAGAAGGTGTACAGCTACCTGGGCCGCCAGGCCCAGCGCAAACGCACCAACCCCAACCTCACCCTGGTGGTGGCGGGTTGCGTGGCCCAGCAGGAGGGGGAATCGCTGCTGCGGCGGGTGCCCGAACTCGATCTGGTGATGGGCCCCCAGCACGCCAACCGGCTGGATGTGCTGCTGGCCCAGGTGGAGCAGGGGCAGCAGGTGGTGGCCACCGGCGAGCACCACATCCTGGAAGACATCACCACGGCACGGCGCGATTCGAGCGTGTGCGCCTGGGTGAACGTGATCTACGGCTGCAACGAGCGCTGCACCTACTGCGTGGTGCCCTCGGTGCGGGGCCAGGAGCAATCGCGGCTGCCGGAGGCGATCCGGCTGGAGATGGAGGGGCTGGCGGCCCAGGGCTTCAAGGAGATCACCCTGCTGGGGCAAAACATCGACGCCTACGGCCGCGACCTGCCCGGCATCACCCCGGAGGGGCGCCGCCAGCACACCCTCACCGATCTGCTGCAGGCGGTGCACGACGTGGAGGGGATCGAGCGCATCCGCTTCGCCACCAGCCACCCGCGCTACTTCACCGAACGGCTGATCGATGCCTGCGCCGACCTGGACAAGGTGTGCGAGCACTTCCACATCCCCTTCCAGAGCGGGGATGACGACGTGCTCAAGGCCATGGCCCGCGGCTACACGGTGGACCGCTACCGCCGCATCATCGACCGCATCCGCCAGCGCATGCCCGATGCGGCCATCAGCGCCGATGTGATCGTGGCCTTCCCGGGCGAAACCGACGCCCAATACCGCCGCACCCTCGATCTGATTGAGGAGATCGGCTTCGATCAGGTGAACACCGCCGCCTATTCACCGCGGCCCAACACCCCCGCCGCCGACTGGCCCAACCAGCTGCCCGAGGCGGTGAAGGTGGAGCGGCTGCAGGAGATCAATGCCCTGGTGGAGCGCAAGGCCCGGGAGCGCAGCGCCCGCTACGCCGGCCGGCTCGAGCAGATCCTGGTGGAGGGCACCAACCCCAAAGACCCCGCCCAGGTGATGGGCCGCACCCGCACCAACCGGCTCACCTTCTTCCCCGGCCAGCGCCCCGATGGCGGCAGCTGGAGCCCGGGCGATCTGGTCACCGTGCGGATCGAGGAGGTGCGGGCCTTCTCCCTGAGCGGCAGCCTCAGCCCTGGGCCGGCTCGAAGTTGAGCGAGGCGGAGTTCACGCAGTAGCGCAGCCCGGTGGGGGTGGGCCCATCGGGGAACACATGGCCCAGGTGGGCATCGCAGTGGGCGCACTTGATCTCGGTGCGCACCATGCCGTGGCTGCGGTCTTCGAGCGTGGTGATGGCGCCGGGCTTGGCCCCATCCCAGAAGCTGGGCCAGCCGGTGCCCGACTCAAACTTGGTGTCGGAGCTGAACAACTCGCTGCCGCAGCACACGCAGCGGTACATGCCCTGGGCCTTGTTGTCCCAGTAGATGCCCGTGAAGGCCCGCTCGGTGCCGCCCATGCGGGCGACTTGGAACTGCTCCGGGGTGAGCTTGGAGCGCCAATACTCCGGGTCGGCGGAGGGCTTGGCCGGCGGCAGTTGATCGCAGGCGAGCGGCTCGTCAGCCATGGGAGGGGGCGGTGCGCGGTGCCGCCAAATTAGGCAGCGTCTGGGCCGGCTGCGGGCAGCAGCTCCCGCACCATCGCCGCCAGGGAGGCCACCGCGCCGGGTTGGCCCCGCAGGCTGCGCAGGTCGTCGCGCATGCCGGCCAAGCGCTGGGGCTCGGCCAGCCAATCGGCCGCTTCAGCGGCAATCTCGGCGGGGCTGATCGTGCCCACGCGCTCGGGCACCACCGCCCGGCCGGCGGAGATGTTGGGCCAGGCCAGGAAGCCGTGGTGGCGCATGCGCCAGGCGGTCATCGCCGCCCCCAGCAACCAGCGCAGGATCGGCAGGCGGGCCAGGATCCCCAGCCCCCCATCCCAGGCCTGCATCACGTGCAGGTGCTGGGTGGGCACCAACACGATCATCGGCACCCCCAGGGCCCCCAGCTCCGCGGTGTTGGCCCCCACGGTGGTGAGCGCCAGGGCGCACTGGCTCAGCACCCCATGGGCCGGTTGCTGCTCCACCAGCAGGATGCGGGTGCCGGCGGCGGTGCAGAGCAGCGGGCCCTCGGGGCTGGTGTCGAGGCGCGCCTCGGTGGGGGCGTAATGGGCGGCGATCGGGTTGGCCGAACCGGCGTAGGCCAGCAGTTCCGGCACGGAGGTGGTGGGGGCCACCGGCAACAGGAAGCGGCAGCCGGGGCGAAGGGCCGCCAGCCGGTCGGCGGCCTCCAGCAGGAACGGCACACCCACCTGCAGCTTGGCCCGCTTGGAGCCGGGCATCAGGGCCACCCATTCGCCGCTGGGCAGGGGCCGCTCCGCCCGGGCCGCCTCCGACAGGTCGGCCATCAGGTCGCCCACCACCCGGCAGCGGGAGCGCCAGCGGGGGGCGATTTGGTCGGCCGCCGCCGGCCCCATGGCGGCGATGCGGTCGTTCCAGCGGGGCCAACGGGCCACCCATTCCGCATAGGTGAGGTGGCGGTAGCCGAGCCGGGCCGAGAGCAGCACCGTCCAGAACTGGTCGCCGCCGAGGAACACCACCACCCCGCGGCGCGGCCAGGGCCCATGGCGGCGGGGCCGCAGCAGCAGCCACCAGAAGCGGCGGGCCGGCAGGATCCGCTCAAACAGCTGCATCCGCTGCGCCACCTGGTGTTCACCGCCGGTGGCATTGGGGCAGGGCACCAGCACCAGCTGCAGGCCGATCGAAGCCTGGGGCTGGAGCGGCCGCAGGGGCAGATCGCGGTGCAGGCGCTGGGCCAGCGGCCGCACCCAGGTGGCCAGCTCCCCGGGGCCGTTGCACACCAGCACGATGGCCGCCTGTTCGGGGGCCACGCTGCGGTCCTCAGGGTTCACGCTGATCCCCGGTGGGACAACCGGATCGAAGAGCCGGAAATGCGGATGGCGAGACTTGAACTCGCAAGACCGAAGTCACACGCCCCTCAAACGTGCGTGTCTACCAATTCCACCACATCCGCGTGGACGGAGCCTGAGC
>CAWUND010000173.1:0-3303 GCA_963923815.1 uncultured bacterium | reverse complement strand
AGGATCGCCACCTCCAGGCTGGGGCGGAAGCGCTTGAGGCGCGCCGCCACGGTGATTCCGGCGGCGCCGCCGCCCACGATCAAAACCTGGTGATGGCCCATGGCCGGCTGCTGAGCTGCTCAACCCCAGATCTAACCAGATGGCAGCGCAACGGCCACGGCAATTTGGGCGCTAACTCATACTCACTTCGACTTAGCCCGTTAGAGTGGTGGCAGCTCACCGCAGCATGCAAGCCATGGACCTCTCCAAACCCAGCACCCAGGCCAACCTCGAAGCCGCCTTTGGCGGCGAGAGCATGGCCAACCGCAAATACCTGTTCTTCTCCGATGTGGCCAAGCAGCTGGGCAACAGCGAGCTGGCCAAGTTGTTCCGCGACACCGCCAACCAGGAAACCGAGCACGCCTTCGCCCACTTCCGCCTGCTCCATCCGGAGCTGGTGGTGGACGACCCGGCCGCCCTCAGCGACAGCCAGAAGCAGGCGATCCTCAGCCGCTGCCTGGAGCTGGCGATCGAGGGGGAAACCTACGAGTACACAACGATGTACCCGGAGTTCGCCGCCCAGGCCCGCAGCGACCGCGACAGCGGTGCCGAGGCGGAATTCAGCGAGCAAATCACGGAATCCCAGCAGCACGCCGGCGTGTTTCGCACCGCCGCCCGCAACTTCGGCCTGCTGGAGCCGGTGGAGCACCACCACGCCGACCGCTACAGCGTGGCCCTGGAGGCCCTCAAGGGCGACGGCCTGCTCGGTGAAGCCCCCCAGCCGGTGCCGGGCCTGTGGATCTGCAAGGTGTGCGGCGTGATCTACAACCCCGCCGTGGGGGATCCGGATTCGGGCATCGCCGCCGGCACGGCCTTTGAGGCCATCCCCGACGACTGGAGCTGCCCGATCTGCGGCACCCGCAAGGCCAACTTCATGCCCTACCGCCCCGCGGAACTGCAGGCCGCCTGAGGCAAAGCCGCTGCGCTTACAACGTTGCCAGGGGCAGGGGCGGGCTTAGTGTGGGTTTCCAGACATCCCGTTGCCCCGCCGCGCCGGAATGGATCACGCCAGCCCCGCCCCTGAGCACCGCGCCGTGAACTCGGCCTCGAGCACCAGCCTCAAGTGGGGCAGCGATGGCGAGCTCTCGGCGGTGGATCTGGCGCGCATCCTGGAGCGCCTCTCCGACGGCAGCCAGGCCACGGCACCGCTCACCGAATGCCGCCTTGAGGGGTCCGGCGACTCGCCCCAGGCCAGCTGAAGCAGGGCATTGAGCCTGTGTTCCAGAACACAGGCTCACCCCACCAGAATTGGCCCATGAGCCAGGTTCGCCCCCCCGCGCAGCCCGCCCGCCTGCTGGTGGTGGAGGACGACGACACGATCCGCGAGACCGTGTGCGAGGCCATGGAAATGGAGGGCTTCCAGGTGACGGCCGCCACCAACGGCCAGAGCGCCTGGGATCTGCTCAACCGCCACCGCTACGACCTGGTGGTGCTCGATCTGATGCTGCCGGGCATCAACGGGCTCGACCTCTGCCGCCAACTACGCCAGGGCAACGAGGGCCCGCTGGTGCTGGTGGTGAGCGCCCGCGACACGGAAACCGACCGGGTGCTGGGCCTGGAGGTGGGGGCCGACGACTACCTGGTGAAGCCCTTCGGCATGCGGGAGCTGGTGGCCCGCTGCCGGGCGCTGCTGCGGCGCCAGGGCCATGGGGCCGCCCCCGCTGAAAACCTGGAGCAAGGCGAGCTCTGCCTCTTCCCCGGCGAATGCCGCGTGACCCGCAGCGGCCTGGAGCTGAAGCTCTCCCCCAAGGAGTACAAGCTGCTGGAGCTGTTCATGCAACACCCGCGGCAGGTGTTCAGCCGTGAGCAGCTGATCGAGCAGGTGTGGGGGCTCGACTACATCGGCGACAGCAAAACCGTGGATGTGCACATCCGCTGGCTGCGCGAAAAAATCGAAGACGACCCCTCCGCCCCGAGCCAATTGGTGACGGTGCGAGGCTTCGGCTACCGCTTCGGCTGAGCCCCCGCCCGTGCCCACCGCCCTCAGCCACGGCCTGCCGCTGCTCACCGCAGCCGCCGGGTTGGCCCTGGGCTGGCGGCTGCGCGGCCGGCGGCCGCCCCGGCCAGCGCGCACGGCCCCAGCCGCACCCCAGGGCCCCAGCGACCAGCAGCTCCGGGAGTGGATCGATGCGATGGCCCAGGGTTGGCTCGCCATCGCCCCCGACGGCACCATTGCCAGCGCCAACCCGCGGGCCGAGAGCCTGCTGGGGGGCGATGCGGGGGCCGGCCTCAGCGGCCTGCCGCTGGGCAGCCTCCAACCCGGCGATGCGGTGCTGCACCTGATCGAGCTCACCCGCCAGAAGGGCATCAGCCAGCGGGGCCGCTGGGGCAGCGGACCCTCCCAGCTCGACCTGCGGGTGCTGCCGGGCCGCGGCGGCTGGGTGGGGCTGGTGCTGCAGGACGCCAACCTGCTCGACACCCAGCTCGAGGCCCAGGAGCGCTGGGTGAGCGATGTGGCCCACGAGCTGAAAACGCCACTCACCGCGCTGATGCTGGTGGGCGACAGCCTGGCCAGCGGCGCCGAGGGGCGCCAGGCGGTGCTGGTGGAGCGGCTGCAGCGCGAACTGCTGCGGCTGCAGGTGCTCGTGGGCGACCTGCTCGACCTCACCCGGCTCGACAATGCGGCCCCCGGGGCTGCCTCCAGCTCCGCCGCGGCGCTCGACCCGCGGGATGTGCTCGGCAGCGTGTGGGCCACCCTGGAGCCCCTGGCCCAGGAGCGGGGGGTGCGGCTGGCGGTGAGCCCCGGGCGCGACCAGGCGCGGCAGGCGCTGGTGGATCCGGGCCGCCTGCACCAGGCCCTGCTCAACCTGCTGGAAAACGCCCTGCACTACAGCCCCGATGGCACGGCCATCGATGTGGGCCTTGTGGAGCGGGATCGCTGGTGCCTGATCGAGGTGCGCGACCGGGGCCCCGGCCTCAGCGATGCCGACCTGGAGCGCATGTTTCAGCGCTTCTACCGGGGTGATCCGGCCCGGGCCCGCAGCCGCCGCAGCGGCAGCGGCCTGGGGCTGGCGATCGTGAAGCAGATCGCCCTGGCGGAGGGGGGCCTGGTGCGGGCCTCCAACCACCCGGATGGCGGGGCGGTGTTGGAGCTGCTGCTCCCCCGCCCCATCTGATCCAGCCGGCTAGCCCTCAGGCGCCGATCTTGGCCACGGCCGCCTTGGCCTTCTTGAGGATGTCGCCGCGCAGGGGCACGTAGCCCAGGTCGTCGGCGAGGTTTTGGCCGGGGCCCAGCAAATAGAGCAGGGCCTTGCGGATCGGGCC
>CAWUND010000172.1:0-3326 GCA_963923815.1 uncultured bacterium | reverse complement strand
TGGCAAGAGGAGGGCAAGGGCAAGAGCCTGGATGAGGCCAAGCTCAAGTTCCCCGACGTCACCTTCTGCGGCACCGCCTGAGTCGCGCAGGACGGCATTGCTCCGTTCCGTTGCCCCCGCCTCGCGGGGGCTTTTTTGTGGCTGAACGCCGCTACTGGCGGGCCTTGAGCACCTGGTTGAAGCCGCTGGCGGTGATCAGGGCCGGTTGGGTGGCGGTGTCCACCACGAAGGAGCGCGATTCGCTCTGGCTGCTGCCGTCGGGGTACACGAAGGTCACCACCCCCTGCAGGGACACCAGGGCGCCGCTGCGGCCGATCTCGCGCAGGTCAGACACGCCCACCCGTTGGAACTGGCTAAAGAAGGCCAGGTCGAATTGATCGGCCGCGCCGCCACCGAGCAGCTGTCGGGCCGCCTCGCCGTTGCCGTTGGAGAGGTCGCTGTAGAGCTGCTGCACGGTGGCGATGGCGCTGTCCAGGGCCGCCTGCTGCAGATCCGGCGCCGGCGGCACCAGGCCGGTGGGGCCGCTGCCTGGCTGCGGGCTGGGGCGGGTGGTGGGCTCTTGGGCGGCGGGTTGCGGCAGCAGCGGCAGCGCTTGACGGTTGAACAGCAGCCAGCCGATCAGCCCCGCCAGCCCCACCGCCAGCACGCCGGCCAGGAACCCAAGCGCCGCCACCAACCCCTGCCCCGAGCTGGCGGTTGGAGCTGGTGCAGGGGGCGGGGGGGCTGCCACCGCCTCGGGCGCTGCGGCTGGCTGGCGCTCGCCCTCGGCCGGCTCCGGCAGCGCCAACAGGCCCCGCAGCACCAGCTCCATGCGGCTGCAGATCGCCGGGGTGAACACGCTGCTGAGTTCCTGTTGCAGCCGCAGCAGCAACCGTGCATCGGCCGGCAGGGGCGGTTGCTGGCTGAGGGCGTTGCCGCAGGCCGGCGTCATCACCAGGTACTTCAGGGCCGGCAGCAGGGCCCCCTGGCTGTCGCCGCAGTAGTCGCCCACCAGGGCCTGCAGGCGCCGGCCATCGCAGCTGAGGCCGCGCTCCAGATCAGCGAGAACCTGGCGCCGCAGGGCGGCCCCCAGCTGGTGGTCGTTCATCAGGGCGAGCAAGAGCCGCAGGCATCTTGCCGCCTGTTTCGCGCCACAGCCTGGCCAGTTGTTGCTCGAGGGCCGAGCAGGGCTGCAGGTCGCCCCGCTGGCTGCGGGCCAGCAAGGCCCCCAGGGGGTCGCGCCGGGGGTTCGCGAGGAGCCCAGCGGCCGCGGCGGGATCGCGCCGCAGCTGCTGCAGCTGGGCGCGGCGGGGGGTGAGGTTGGCGCGAATGGTGCTGGGGTTGGCGCAGAGGGCCTGCTGCTGCACCAACACCGGATCCACGGGTGCCGGCGCCGGCCGCAGCCCGCGGCCGCTCAGCACCAGGGCGGCGGCCCCAGCCAGGGCCAGCGCCAGGCGCGCCCCCCAGGGCCAGCGCCGGGCCGGGGGGCGCGGCCGCAGGCCCACCGCCATGGAGACGTCGTCGCCGCTGCCCTGGCGGGTGATCTGCTCCAGCCCGTCAGCCAGCTCCTGGGGGCTCTGGAGGTCGATCACCTGGCCGCAGAGGGCGAGAAAGTCGGCATCGCTGGCGCAGGATTTGCGCACCCCATCGGTGCTCAACACCAGGGCCCGCAGCTGCGGTTGGCCGGCCAGGGGCTGCAGCTGCGCCCGCGGGGCCCACAGGGCCTCCCCCTGGGGCAGGCAGAGGCTGGCGGTGGCTTCGCCGCCGTTGTGGGGGCCAAGGCTGGGTTCTTCGCTGAGCAGGCGGGCGCCGCCGTCACGGTCCACGGCCACCAGGTCCCAGTCCCCCAGGCCGGTGCAGCCCCACCAGTGCGGCGCCAGCAGCACCAGCCCCAGGGTGCAGCCGTAGGTCACCGGCTCCAGGGGTATGGCCGGGCGGGGGTGTTGTTGCGCCCAGTCGGCGGCGATCGCCTCCCGCCAGCGGCTGTGCACGCTGGCGGCCAGGCCCCCAGCCAGCAGCTCCCCCCAGGCGCGGCTGTCGGCCAGGGGGCAGCCCGCCACCGCCTCCGCCACGGCCGCCTCCGCCGCCTGGCAGGCCAGGGCGCTGCCCCGCTGGCTGAGCCAGGAGCGGCTGGAGCCATGGCCATCGGCCACCGCCAGTAGCTGCAGCCGCTCCCCCCCGGGCCCGCTGAGTTCCTTGGCCAGGCTGGCGTCTTGGCAGGGTTTGCCCTGGCGGCGGTGGGCGGCGCCGATCACGCTGCAGGCCCGTGGCGCCAACCAGACGGCGCTCACCACACCAGCGGGCCGACGTCGTCGGTGGGATCCAGCAGGGTGGGCGGCAGATCCGGCAGCGGGATGTTGGCGTTGCCCTCCGCCACGGCCTGCACCCGGCTGGCGGGCATCGAGGCGGCACCCACCACCGCGGTGGAGGCCCACTGGATGTATTGGGCCAGGCTGGTGGCGTTGCTGGCCTGCAGGGGCCGCCGCGGCGAGCGGCCCCCGCCGGGGGGCTCCGGCCCGATGAATTGCTGCAGCACCTCCAGGTCGGCGTCATGCCCCAGGGCGATGGCGAGCCGCACGGCCTTCTGGGCCCAGGGCTGCCGCATCAGCGTGGCCAGGCCGGTTTCGAAGTCATCGGTGGGCTGGCCATCGGAGATCAACACCAGCACCGGCGGCAGGGCCCGCTCCTCCATCGGGGGCGACTGCAGCACCCCCGCCAGCAGCTCCAGGGCTTCACCCATGGCGGTGATGCCGCCGGCCTCCAGGTCGCGCCATTGCAGCTCTTGCACCGGTGTGGGCTCCTGCAGGTGCCAGTCGGCCCGGTCAGCGAATCGCAGGGCCCGCACCAGCACCCGGGCCTCCGGGTTCTCGCGGGCCACCTCGGCCATGCCCGGCAGCGATTGGCGGATGGCCTGGTTGAGGGCCTGCATCTTGCCCTGGGCCGCCATGGAGCCGGAGCAGTCGCAGAGGTAGATGAAATGCAGCGGCCGCTTGCTGAGCCGAACGTTGGGGAAGGGCATGGCGGAGGGGCTCCCGGTCAGGGGCGGAGCACGGTGATCAAGCCGGCGCCGTTGTGGAGCTGCTGCAGGGCCGCGAGGTTACAGGTTTTGCCGGGGGCCAGCGTGATCGTCTGGCCGTTGCTGAGTTGGCCCTGCCAGGGCTCCGCGCTGAGGTTTTGCAGCCCCAGCACCTCGGGATTGTCGGGGTGGCTGACCAGCCGCGCCAGGGGGGTCTCCAGGCTGAGCGGTGCCAGGGGATCGAGGTGGTGGGGCTGCAGTTCGTTGCCCGCTGCGGCGCTGATGCGTCCCCTGTCTCTTATACACATCTCCGAGCCCACGAGACAAGAGG
>CAWUND010000171.1:0-3347 GCA_963923815.1 uncultured bacterium | reverse complement strand
GTGGCCCTGGGCATCGCCAACCAGCTCACCAACATCCTGCGCGATGTGGGCGAAGACCGCGGCCGTGGCCGCATCTATCTCCCCCAGGACGACCTGGTCCGTTTCGGCTACAGCGAAGCGGAGCTGCTGGCGGGCACCGTCAACGATGCCTGGCGTGACCTGATGCGCTTCCAGGTGGCCCGCGCCCGCGACTGGTTCGCCCGCTCGGAAGCGGGGGTGCGCTGGCTAGCCCCTGATGCCCGCTGGCCCGTGTGGGCGTCGCTGCGGCTCTACCGCGGCATCCTCGATGTGATCGAGGAGCTCAATTACGACGTGTTCAACCACCGGGCCTACGTGCCCACCGCCGGCAAGTTGCTGGATCTGCCGCGCTCGTTTGTGATCGCCCAGGCCCGCTAGGCCCAGCCCAGCTCCAGCCAGCGCCGCAGGATGGGGTTCACCTGCTCGGGGGCCTCGTCGTGGGGGCAGTGCCCCAGCCCAGGCAGCACCTGCAGCTCCCGGATGCAGGCGAACGCCTGCCGCCAGCGTTGCGCCTCCGCCACGGGCTCCCACGGATCGGCGTCGCCCCACAGCATTCGCACCGGCGTCTGCAGCTGCTCCAGCAATTGGGGGGCGAGCCAGTCGTCGAACAGATTCACGAAGCCACGAAAACTCTCGCGGGCTCCCGGGTCGCGGCTGGGCTGCACCAGCAGCTCCACCAGCTCGTCGTCCAAGTGGCCACCGCTCGGATAGGCCTGCCGCAGCACCTGGCGCACCACCGTCGGCCGGGCCAGCAGTTGAAACAGGCTGCCGATCAGCCAACGCTGCCGCACCAGGGCCATCAGCAGCGGCCGCCCCAGCTGGGCACTCCAGGGTTGCTCCCCGAGGCGTTTGAGGTCGAGTTCCCGTTGGGCACAGTCGATCAGGATCACCTGCCGGGCGGGGGTCTCCCGGTCTTGCAGCAGCCGTGCGGCATTGAGGGCCACCACGCCGCCGATCGAGTTGCCGATCAGCTGCAGGGCAGAGGGCTGGCCCTGGTCGCGCTGGATCACCTGGTCGCTGAACGCCAGCAGCTGCTGGGCCCACAGGTCGAAGCCGTAGCGCACGCTGCCGGCGCCGGGCGCCTCACCCGCCAACTGCGATGGCGGTTTGGCGCTGGCCCCAAAGCCCAGCAGGTCGATGGCGTACACGTCGGCGCCGGCCGCCAGGGCCTGCACGTTGTGGCGCCAGTGGCGCTTGGAGGCGCCGAAGCCATGCACACAAAGAACGGCCCTCCCAGGGGGAGGGCCGTCGGTGGGGGCGGCCACGCGCAGGTAGCTGATCCGATGGGCTCCCCAGGACCAGCTGCCCTCCTGCATGACCGAATCAGACGGCCGCCTTTTGGCCGTCCAGCAGGCCCTTCAGCTTGGCCAGTTCACCGGCCCAGCGGGGGTCGGGGGCGCCGGCTTCCACGTCATCGCGGTGCACCACCTTGTTCACGGCCTTGCGGGCCACGGCGTTGCCGGGGGCGGGGCGACGGTCGTTGGGGCCGCGGCGCTCATCACGGCGCTCGGAGCGCTCCACCCGCAGGGCGTTGCCACCGAATTCGCGGCCGTTGAGCTGCTCGATCACCGCATCGGCCACCTTCTCGTCGTCGACGTTGGCGAAGCCAAAGCCACGGCCGGCGCCGGTTTCACGGTCTTGAACGGCCTTGAAGCGGATTCCTTCCCCCACGCTGGCAAACAGGGCATCGAGCTCTTGGTTGTCAAAGCTCTGCGGCAGGTTGCCGACGTAGAGGCGAACGCTCATGGGATCAGGAGAGGGGAGACAAGGGATTGGGCCAGGTCTGCGGGCCTGCGGCGTGCAGTCAGCAGCGCTGACATCGCGGCTTGAACCGGACAATGTCTGCGAATCGATGCGTTTCGATGCGTGCTCAGGAAGTCAGGCGCGCGGATCGAGAGGCAGAAGACCGTTCTCAGGCCTGGCGTGTTTGAGGTCGTTGATAAACGCCTTTGCAGGGAAAGTTAATCACGGCGCGGTGCCGGTTCCCCCTCGGCCGGGTGCCGCTCCAGCCAGCGCCTGGCTGCTTCCAGGGCCTCCAGGCGTCCACGCAGCCGGCCAAACGCCTGCAGCAGCATCAGGTGTTGCAGCAGGGCCCCCAGCCTCGGCGAGGCCTTCAGCCCCAGCTCCTGCTGCAGGGTGAGCCCATCAATGGCGGCCCGTGGGTGGAACAGCGGGTCGTGCGGGTCACGCCAGCGCTGTAGCCACCCTTCGGCGAGCCCCGTGGGCCAGGTCAGCAGCAGGGCGGGCAGGTCCTCCTCCAGGTCGCGCTGCAGCCGCAGCCGTTCCGCCTCCGAGAGCCGCTCGGCCTTGGCGGCCGGTGCGTCCGCCCCCAGCCGCTGGCGCCAGCGGCGCAGTTGTTCGATCCGCTGCTGCAGCCGGCGGCTGCTGTGCAGCCGTTGCAGCCCTGCCCCATCCAGCACCGCCGCCAGGCGGGCCAGCGGCAGCGCCTGCTCCGCTTCGGCGCCGCTGAGCCCCAGGCGTTGCGGCTGCTCCGGCCCCAGTCGCGCCAGCAGGGCCTCGGCCTCCGAGCCGGCGGATGCCGCTTGCCAGGGCTGCAGCAGCCCCCAGGCCAGGCATTGCCCCAGCCCCACGGCCCCCCCGGGGCTGGCGGCCAGTTTTTCCAGCTCCGCCAGCACCCGTTCCCCCGCCACCGTCGTGAGGCAGGCATGGTGCTGCTCCAGCCAGCGTTGGGTTTGGGGGTCGAGGGCAAAGCCCAGTTCGCTGGCCAACCGCACCCCGCGCAGCAGCCGCAGCGGGTCATCCAGCAGGTTGGCTTCCGCCACCGCCATCAGCTGCCCCTGCCGCAGGTCCGCCAAGCCCTCGAGGGGATCCAGCAGCTGCGGCGCTGTCCCCAGGGGCAGGGCCATGGCATTGAGGCGGTAGTCCCGGCGGCCCAGGTCGTGCTCGAGGCTGTCGCCCTCCTGGCGGGCCAGGTCGATGCTCCAGCCCTGGATCACCAGCCGGGCGATGGACCGCTCCGCATCCAGCACCACCACGCTGCCGCCGTGGCGCCGCCCCAGTTGCCGGCAGAGGGCGATGGCGTCCTCCCGCACCACCAGATCCAGATCCGGCTGCGGGGGGAGCCGATCCAGCAGGGCATCGCGCACGGCACCACCCACCAGGGCGGCCCCGGCGGGGAAGGCTTCCGGCGGCAGGGGCCAGCGCTGGGGGTGCAGCCGGCGCCAGGCCAGTTCCCCCAGTTGGGCGGCCGTGGCCCCGGCTGGGATGGCGGCAGGGGGCACAATGGCCCCAGCGGCTGCGGCGCCTGGCATGTGCATCTGCGTGGACTGCCGCTGGGTGGACCAGTGCCAGGCCTACCACGCGGTGGA
>CAWUND010000170.1:0-3360 GCA_963923815.1 uncultured bacterium | reverse complement strand
TGGCCTACATGCTCCGCTACGACTCCACCCACGGCCGCTTCCAGGGCGACGTGCGCGTGGAGAACGGCCAGCTGGTGGTGAACGGCAACACGATCCGCATCAGCGCTGAGCGCGACCCCAACAACCTCAAGTGGGACCAGGTGGGTGCCGACTACGTGCTGGAGAGCACCGGCTTCTTCCTCACCGATGAGGCCGCCCGCGCCCACATCAACGCCGGCGCCAAGCGCGTGGTGATGAGCGCCCCCTCCAAGGACGACACCCCGATCTTCGTGATGGGCGTGAACCACCGCAGCTACGCCGGCCAGGCGATCGTGTCCAACGCCAGCTGCACCACCAACTGCCTGGCGCCGATGGCCAAGGTGCTGCACGACAACTTCGGCATCGTGAACGGCCTGATGACCACCGTGCACGCCACCACCGCCACCCAGAAAACCGTGGACGGCCCCTCGGTGAAGGATTGGCGCGGCGGCCGCGGCGCCGGCCAGAACATCATCCCCAGCTCCACCGGTGCCGCCAAGGCGGTGGGCCGCGTGATCCCCGAGCTCAACGGCAAGCTCACCGGCATGGCCTTCCGCGTGCCCACCCCCGATGTGTCGGTGGTGGACCTCACCGTGAACCTGGCCAAGCCCACCAGCTACGAGCAGGTGAAGGCCGCCATGAAGGCCGCCTCCCAGGGGGAGCTGGCCGGCATCCTCGGCTACACCGAAGACGAGGTGGTGTCCAACGACTTCCTCGGCGAGAGCTGCACCTCGGTGTTTGATGCTGGCGCCGGCATCGCCCTCACCGACACCTTCATGAAGCTGGTGGCTTGGTACGACAACGAGTGGGGCTACAGCTGCAAGTGCATCGACCTGATGCGTCACATGGCCACGGTGGCCTGATGCCCGACCCGGACGCCCCCAAGGGTGCACCGGAGGATGACCCAGCGCCGATGACCCCCCATGCGGCACCGGTGCTGGATGCCGACGGCAACCTCACCTACATCGGCGACGACGGGCGTCGCTACGTGGTGGCCCCCCCGCCGGAGCAGGGGGGCTGAGGATCAGGCGCTGGCGCCCGCCAGGGCGGGCACGGCGACGGTGCTGTCGCCCTGCTTGCGGATCACCACCTGCTTCTTGTCGTCGACATCCACCACGGCGCTGTCGCCTTCGCCGATGCGGCCGGAGAGGAATTCCTCCGCCAGGGAGTCTTCCAGCAGGCGCATCACGGCACGGCGCAACGGACGGGCGCCGTAGCTGGGGTTGTAGCCCTCCTCCACAAGGCGCTCCTTGAAGCCATCGGTGACGGAGAGATGGATGCCCTTCTCCTCCATGCGGCCGAACACCTCCTTGAGCATGATCTCGGCGATCTCCTTGACCTCGTCGCGGCTGAGTTGCCGGAACACGATGATCTCGTCGAGGCGGTTGAGGAACTCAGGCCGGAAGTACTGCTTGAGCTCTTCGTTCACCAGCGAGCGGATGCGGTTGTAGTTGGTTTCCTCCGCATCGGCCCCGGAGAACTCGAAGCCCAGGCCGCCGCCGCCCTTCTCGATCACCTTCGAACCGATGTTCGAGGTCATGATGATCAGGGTGTTCTTGAAGTCCACCGTGCGGCCCTTGGAGTCGGTGAGGCGGCCGTCCTCCAGCAGCTGCAGCAGCAGGTTGAACACGTCGGGGTGGGCCTTCTCGATCTCGTCGAACAGCACCACGGTGTAGGGCCGGCGGCGCACCGCCTCGGTGAGCTGGCCACCTTCGTTGAAGCCCACGTAGCCCGGAGGGGAGCCGATCAGCTTGCTGACCGTGTGGCGCTCCATGAACTCCGACATGTCGAGGCGGATCATGGCTTCTTCGCTGCCGAAGAAGTAGGCCGCCAGCGACTTGGTGAGCTCGGTTTTGCCCACGCCGGTGGGGCCGGAGAAGATGAAGCTGGCGATCGGCCGGTTGGGGTTTTTGAGGCCCACGCGGGCGCGGCGGATGGCACGCGACACGGCCTTCACCGCTTCGTCTTGGCCGATCAGCCGCTGGTGGAGGGTGTCCTCCATGTTCAGCAACTTGGCCGACTCGCTCTCGGTGAGCTTCTGCACCGGCACGCCGGTCCAGGAGGCCACGATCTGGGCGATGTCCTCCTCGGTGACCATCGGCATGCGGTCGTCGTCGCCGGCCACGGGGGTGGTGGCGGGGCTGGTGGCGATTTCCGCGGCTGGGGCTGCCGCTGCCTCGCCTTCCGCCTTGGTGGCCTCGGCTGCGGTGTCGTCTTTGCGGGTTTGCAGGATGGTGCGGATCTGGTCGCGCAGCTCCACCTCCTTGTCGCGCAGTTCACCGGCCTTGGTGAAGTCCTGCTCGCGCACGGCGTCTTCCTTCTCCTTTTGGATCTGGCGCAGCTGCTTGTCGATCTCCTTGGCGGCCGGCGGCAGCTTGGAGTTCATCAGGCGCACGCGGCTGCCGGCCTCATCGATCAGGTCGATGGCCTTGTCGGGCAGGAAGCGGTCGGAGATGTAGCGGTCGCCGAGGGTGGCGGCGGCCACCAGGGCCTCATCGGCGATCTTGAGGCGGTGGTGCGCCTCATAGCGCTCCTTCAGGCCCCGCAGGATCTCGATCGTGTCGTCGACGGAGGGCTCGCCCACCTGCACCGGCTGGAAGCGCCGCTCCAGGGCGGCATCGCGCTCGATGTGCTTGCGGTATTCGTCGAGGGTGGTGGCGCCGATGCACTGCAGCTCGCCGCGGGCCAGGGCCGGCTTGAGGATGTTGGCGGCATCGATGGCCCCTTCGGCGGCGCCGGCGCCGATCAGGGTGTGCACCTCGTCGATCACCAGGATCACGTTGCCCGCGCCCCGGATCTCCTCCATGATTTTTTTGAGGCGCTCCTCAAACTCACCGCGGTACTTGGTGCCGGCCACCAGCAGGCCGATGTCCAGGGTGAGAACGCGCTTGTCTTCGAGGATGTCGGGCACATCACCGGAGTTGATGCGCTGGGCCAGGCCCTCGGCGATGGCGGTTTTGCCCACGCCGGGTTCGCCGATCAGCACCGGGTTGTTCTTGGTGCGGCGGCCCAGGATCTGGATCACCCGCTCGATCTCGTGCTGGCGGCCCACCACCGGGTCGAGCTTGCCGTCGGCGGCCTGCTGGGTGAGGTTGCTGCCGAATTCATCGAGGGTGGGGGTTTTGGTGGAGCCCTTGCCACCGCCACCGCCGCTGGCCACCTCGGCGGTTTCGCCGAGCATGCGGATCACCTGGGTGCGCACCTTGGCCAGGTCGACGCCGAGGTTTTCCAGCACCCGGGCCGCCACGCCTTCGCCCTCGCGGATCAGGCCCAGCAGCAGGTGTTCCGTGCCGATGTAGTTGTGCCCCAGCTGGCGGGCCTCCTCCAGGGAGAGCTCCAGCA
>CAWUND010000169.1:0-3363 GCA_963923815.1 uncultured bacterium | reverse complement strand
CGGCCGATGTTGCCGGCGCCGAACAGATCAAACACCACGATCGGAATGGCGTTGTCCTTGCAGAGGGCGATGGCGGTGCTGTCCATCACCTCCAGTTCGCCGCTGAGCACATCCATAAACGTCAGGCTCTCGTAGCGCACCGCATCGGCGAACTTGTTGGGGTCCTTGTCGTACACCCCATCCACCTTGGTGGCCTTGAACACCACATCGGCGCCGATCTCCGCGGCCCGCAGGGCGGCGGTGGTGTCGGTGGTGAAGAAGGGGTTGCCGGTGCCGGCGGCGAAGATCACCACCCGCCCCTTTTCCATGTGGCGGATCGCCTTGCGGCGGATGTAGGGCTCGGCCACCTCCTGCATCGAGATGGCGCTCTGCACGCGGGTGGGCACGCCGGCGCGCTCCAAGCCGTCCTGCAGGGTGATGGCGTTCATCACCGTGGCCAGCATGCCCACGTAGTCGGCGGTGGCCCGGTCCATGCCGGCGGCGGACCCCTTGAGGCCGCGGAAGATGTTGCCGCCGCCCACCACGATCGCCAGCTGGGTGCCGTCGGCCACGCAGGCGGCCACATCGCGGCCGATGGCGGTCACGATCGCCGGGTCGATGCCATACCCCTGATCGCCCATCAGCGCTTCACCGCTGAGCTTGAGCAACACGCGCTGGTAGCCCATCCGATCGCGCTTGCACATCAGTCGGCCGAACAGTAGCAAGCGTCTGCGGTCTTGCCCCGTGACCATCCCCCCGCTTGACTGCCGCCAAACCAGGTTGAGGTCAGCGGCCATGCAGGAAGCCCAGACCGGTCCCCGCCGCAGCGACCTGCTGGCGCGCCTCACCCTCTCGGCCCTGGATCAGCTGGCGGACGACCCCAGCTGCTGGCGGGAGCCGATGGTGCACCGGGCCCTGCTGGTGAGCGGCCTGTCGGTGCTGATCAGCAGCCTGGCGGTGGTGGAACAGGGCGGACGCTGAGCCCGCCGGCTCAGAACTCAATCCCCGCCTGGGCCTTCACCCCCTGCTCGCGGAAGGGGTGACGCACCAGCTTCATCTCGGTCACCAGGTCGGCCCGCTCCAGCAGCGCCGGCGGTGCGCCGCGGCCGGTGAGCGCCACGTGGGTGAGCGGCGGCCGCAGCGCCAGCCCCTCGATCACCTGCTCCACCGCCAAGTAGCCCAGCTTCAGGGCCACGTTCACCTCATCGAGCACCACCAACTTGCGCTCCGCGTCCGCCAGGTAGGTGCAGGAGCGCTGCCAGGCCTGCTGCACCAGCTCACGGTCGCGGTCACGGTCCTGGGTTTCCCAGGTGAACCCCTCCCCCAGGGCGTGCCAGTGCAGCGCGTCACCGAAGAGCTCGAGGGCCTTGGCCTCACCGGGCTGCCAGCCCCCCTTGATGAACTGCACCACCGCCACCCGCTCGCCGTGGCCCAGGGTGCGCAGCACCAGCCCCAGGGCGGCGGTGGTTTTGCCCTTGCCGTCGCCGGTGAACACCAGCACCAGGCCCTTCTCCAAATTGCGCTCCCCCACCCGCTGCTGCTGCACCTCGCGGCGGCGGGCCATGCGCTTGCGGTAGGCCTCGGCATTGGCCTCGGGGGCCAGGTCGCCGCCCATGCCCAGCTCAGAGGCCGCCCGGTCGAGTTCGGTGTCGGGGGAGGGGGCCATGGCGCGCAGGGAGTTGGCGGGATGGATGCAATCTGCCGCGCTCAGGCGGCCCGTGAACGGGCCAGGGCCGCATCCACCGCCTGCTGCTGGTCGCGGCGGGTGATCCAGTGGTGGTAGGTGCGGGTGTGGATGGCCACGGAGTGCCCCATCATCCGGGCGGCCACCGTGTCCGGCAGGCCGATGTGGATGGTGCGCACCGCCCAGGCATGGCGCAGGTCGTAGGGGGTGAGCGGCAGGTCGTAGCGGCGAAACTGCTCCGCCACCCGGCGGCCCACCTGCTGCAGGGTGGTGCGGCGCAGGTCGGTGCGCACCGCCGGCAGCAGGTCGCGGTCGCGGCCCAGCCGCGGCAGCTCAAAGCGCTCCACCCACTCCGGCTGGAACGGCCACACCTGGTGTTCCCCCGTTTTGCTGGTGGGCAGCACCCGCAGCACCCGGTCGCCGCCGGGGGCGAGGGCGGAGAGGTCGGTGAAAAACACCTCGTGGTTGCGCAGCCCGTAGGTGGCCATCAGTCCGTAGGCCAGCCGCCAGCCGGGGTTGGGAATGCGCTCGATCCACTCCAGGATCTGCCCGTCGCTGGGCAGCTGCCGGAACTGGGCGGCATGCAGGCCGTAGCCCCCGGCCCGCTCCCCCCAGTCGGCCGGCAGGGCGAGATCCTGCTGGCGCGCCAGGGCCGCCAGGGCGGTGCCGCACTGCTGGCGGCCGCGGCTGGCCAGGGGGTAGCTCTCCAGCACCAGCTCCAGCAACGGCAGCCCCAGGGGCAGGCCCTGCTGCTCCGCCAGCCGCTGCAGGCGCCGCAGGTAGGGCCGGTAGGCGCTGGTCCAGGTGGTGCGGCAGCCGGCGGGGTTGCGGCGGCGGCGCGGGTCGGCGAAAAAACTCTGCTCAAAGCGCTGCACCGCCGATGCGGCGTCCACCCCGGCGGCTGCGGCCACCTGTGCCCCGGGGCGTGGCGCCGCGGGCAGCGGCCCCCAGGCGGCCCAATCGAAGCTGTGCTGCTGCAGCTGCTGCTGCACCCGCCGCAGGCGCTGGCGGGCCTCCTCCAGGCCCGGCCCATCGGCCGCCAGCCCCAGGCTGATGCGCTGCACCCGGAAGCGGCCGCCGCCGCGGCGGCAGGGCAGCGGCCCCCGCAGCCCCAGGCGCTCACCGCGGCGCTCCAGCCGCAGGCTCACGCCCCCCTCGGCCAGCACGGTGTTGTGGGCGCGGATGGCCCCATCCAGGGGATGGGCGCCGCTCAGGGGGGTCTGGGGGTCGGCGTCCATGCCGGAGCGGCGGCGATGCAACGGCTGTGGGGCCGACCCTATCGAGCCGAAACAGGAACGGCCAGGGCCGAGGCGGCAGCGTTACGCTCGCCTCCATTGCTTGTCTGAACCCCGGCATGGCCAAGGTCGGCGTGCTGTTGCTGAACCTCGGCGGCCCTGAACGCATTCAGGATGTCGGCCCGTTTCTGTACAACCTGTTTGCCGACCCGGAGATCATCCGGCTGCCCAACCCGGCGCTGCAGAAGCCGCTGGCTTGGCTGATCAGCAGCCTGCGGGCCGGCAAATCCCAGGCGGCCTACCGCTCCATCGGCGGCGGCTCACCGCTGCGGCGCATCACCGAGCAGCAGGCCCGCGAACTGCAGAGCACCCTGCGCCAGCGCGGCATCGAGGCCACCAGCTACGTGGCCATGCGCTACTGGCACCCGTTCACCGAATCCGCCGTGGCCGACATCAAGGCCGACG
>CAWUND010000168.1:0-3408 GCA_963923815.1 uncultured bacterium | reverse complement strand
CACCACCACCTCAATGTTGTGGGCGTGGTTTTTGTCGAGCTCGATGTTGTCGGCGAGTTCGCGCACCTCGCCGTTGATGCGCACCCGGGCAAAGCCCTCCGCCACCAGGCCGCTCAGCAGCTTCACGTGGGTGCCCTTTTTGCCGCGCACCACCGGCGCCAGCAACTGGTAGCGGGTGCCCTCCGGCAGCTGCAGGATCTGGTCGACCATCTCATCGATCGACTGGGGCCGAATCGAGCGGTCGCAATCGGGGCAATGGGGCTCGCCGGCGCGGCCGAACAGCAGGCGCAGGTAGTCCTGGATTTCGGTGACCGTGCCCACCGTGGAGCGCGGGTTGTGGCTGGTGGATTTCTGGTCGATCGAGATGGCGGGGGATAGCCCCTCGATCGCATCCACGTCGGGCTTGTCCACCTGCCCAAGGAACTGGCGCGCGTAGGCCGAGAGGCTCTCGACGTAGCGGCGCTGACCCTCCGCAAAGATCGTGTCGAACGCCAGGGAGCTCTTACCGCTGCCGCTCACGCCGGTGAACACCACCAGCTTGTTGCGGGGGATGGTGACGTCGACGTTCTTGAGGTTGTGCTGGCGGGCGCCCCGCACCCGGATCACATCCTCCAGGGAGCCACCGTTGAGGGCCTGCAGCGCCGCTTTTTCAGACACGCTCTGGGCGAGGGCGCGGGGCATCCAGACGGCTCAAGAACGCTGGATTCTACGGGGGTTCTCGAGGGGTCGGAGTCAGGCGGCCCGCTCGGAGCTGAGCTCCCGCTTCAGCAGGCTGGCCGCGTAGCTGCGGGTTTCGCCGGAATCGCCGCCGGCCAGTTCCGCCAGCTCCGCTTGGCGGGCCTGAGTGTCCCGCAGGTGGGACACTCGCGTGTGGGTCAAGCCATCCCGCACCTCCTTGGCCACGCGGAAGTGGTGGTCGGCGGCGGCGGCCACCAGGGGCTGGTGGGTCACGCAGAACACTTGGCGCTGGGCCGCCAGCTGCTGAAGCAATTCGGCCATGGCGCCGCTGACGCGGCCGCTCACACCGGCATCGATCTCATCAAACAGCAGCGTCACGTGCTCATCGGCCGCCGCCAGGCAGGTTTTCAGCGCCAGCAGGAAGCGCGACATCTCACCGCCGGAGGCCACCTCCGCCAGGGGAGCCAGCGGCTGGCCCGGGTTGGCGGAAAACAGAAACTGCACCGCGTCAGCCCCCTCCTCCGTGGGGGCGGCGGGCTCGATCTCTACCGCAAAGCGCACGTGGGTGAGGCCCATGGGCCGCAGCCGGGCCAGCAACTGCTCCTGCAACTGGGCGGCCGCCGCCTGCCGGGCGGCGGTGAGGGCGCCATGGGCCCGGTCACGGTTGGCTCGGTTGGCCTGCTCCGCCAGCTCAAGGGCCTGCAGGCTGGCGTCTGCCCCACCGGGGGCCAACTGCTCCCGCAGAACGTCCCGGCGGTTGATCAACTCCTCAAGCGTGAGGCCATGGCGGCGCTCCAGGGCCTTGAGCTGGGCGATGCGCTCCTGCAGGTGCCCCAGGCTGTCGGGATCGCTCTCGAGGGCGGCGCCGTAGCGGTCGAGCTCGCGGGCCAGGTCTTGAAGCTGGGCGAACCCATCGCTGCAGCGGGCGCTGAGCTCCGCCACGGAGGGATCCAGCTGCTGCATGGCGGCCAGTTCGCCCTCGCAGGCCGACAGATGATCGAGCACCGAGGGCGCTTCATCGGCCCCCTCCACCAACCGACCGATCAACGCCATCACCCCCTGCTGCAGGCGCACCCCATGGGCCAGGCGGTTTTCCTCGGCCTGCAGCAACTCCCGCTCGGCGGGATCCTCCAGCTGGGCCGCCTCCAGATCCGCCAACAGCTGCTCCTGCCGCTCCCGCTCCTGCTGCAACTGCTCCCAGTTGGCCTGGGCCTGCTCGAGGGCCTGGGCGGCGCTCCGCCAGCTGCGGTGGGCCTGCGCCGCCGGAGCCAACAGGGCCTGCAACGGTTCGCCCGCGAAGCGGTCCAACCAGCGCCGCTGCTGACCGGGCCTCGCCAATTGCTGGGTCTGCCCCTGAACGGTGAGATCCAGCAGCAACGGGCGCAGCTCCTGGATTTGGGCCCGGTTGATCGCCACCCCATTGAGCCGGTGGCGGCTGCTGAGCCGCTCCTCGCTGAGGCGCCACTCCCGGCTCAACAGCAATTCACCGTCGTCGGCCTCCAGTTGCTGCTGCTCGAGCCACTCCAGCAGGGGTGGGGTGAGGCTGAAACTGGCCTCGATCACGCCACGCTCCGCCCCCTGGCGCAGCAGGCGGGGGCCGGATCCCCCCAGCAGCGCATCGAGCGCGTCCAACAGGATCGACTTGCCGGCGCCAGTTTCACCGGTGAGCACCGTGAATCCGCCGCTGAACTCCAGCTGCAACCGCTCAATCAGAGCGATGTTCTCGAGGCGCAGGCCGGTGAGCACAGGCAAGCCGGTGTTGGGCCCGACCGTAGCGGCCGCAGCTTTCGTTTAGAAGGGGGTCAACGCGCATGCGGCCCCCGGCACCGTGAAGCCCCCAGCCCCCCTCACCGCAGCGGAGGCGGCCGCAGCCGCCATGCAGGAGGCTGTGTTTGGCCCTGTGCAGGGGTTAGCCAAGGCTGACCAAGGGGCGCACACCAGTGCCAACGCACCCCAACCGGCAACCGCCGCCGCACCCACTGCCGCACCCACAGAGCTCAGCGACTTCATCGAGGCCGCGGGCCTGCTGGAGTACGACCCGGCGGCCATCACCCGCATCTATGCCGGCCACCCCCAGCGGCTGATCCGCCGGCTCTGGCAAACCCTGGTGCCCATCGGCCTCTACCTGCTGGGCGTGGGGATCGACTGGCTCACCCGCCGGCTCAGCGACCCCACCCATGCCCGCGCCCGGGCCAAGGAAGCGGCCGATCTGGTGGCCTCCCTGGGGCCCGCCTTCATCAAGGCCGGCCAGGCGCTCTCCACCCGGCCCGACATCATTCCGCCGCTGCTGCTGGAGGAGCTGGCCCAACTACAGGATCAGCTGCCGGGCTTCGACTCCGCCCTGGCCATGGCCTGCATCGAGGAAGACCTCGGCGCACCCATCCACACCATTTATGCCGACCTGGAGCGTGAGCCCATCTCCGCCGCCTCCCTGGGGCAGGTGCACCGCGGCGTGCTGCTCAATGGCGAGAAGGTGGCCGTGAAGGTGCAGCGGCCTGGTTTGCGGGAGCAGATCACGCTCGACCTCTACATCGTGCGCAACATCGCGGCCTGGCTCAACCGCAACATCGGCCTGATCCGCTCCGACCTGGTGGCCCTGATCGATGAACTGGGCAAGCGGGTGTTTGAGGAGATGGATTACTGCAACGAAGCCAGCAACGCCGAAACCTTCGCCGCCCTGCACGCCCACAACCCGCGCATCGCCGTGCCGCGCATCCACCGCCATGCCAC
>CAWUND010000167.1:0-3415 GCA_963923815.1 uncultured bacterium | reverse complement strand
GCAGAGCCGAGTTCGGCTTCTTCGGGGTGGAGGTGTACACGCGGGTGCAGACACCACGGCGCTCAGGGCAGGCGCGCAGGGCGGGCGACTTGGTCTTGCGGGTAAGGCGCTGCCGCTCGCTGCGGATCAGCTGCTGAATCGTGGGCATCGAGGGCCGATGGGTTTCGAGAGTCGTCGCAGCATGGCCCAGGGCCAATGCGGGTCGGCGGGCCGACCGTTTTCGACAATCCGCCACATTACTTTGTCGCCGGCACCCCATCCGCCATGGGCTCGGGGGTGGGGCTAAACGAGGCCCCACAGGCGCAGATGCGCAGGGGCTGCTGGCTTCGGATCAGGAAGCCGCCGCCGCTGAGGTCGCCGCGGTAGTCGAGCTCCAGGGCCGTGAGCCGCTCGCTCTGATCGGCGGGGGCAAACAGGGTGATGCCATCGGCGCGGGCCACCGGATCACCGGCCAGGCGCCCGGGGCGGATGCGGATCACCCAGCGCTCGCACTGCCCGTCCACCAGGTCGAGGTGCATCATCCCGGGGGTGCCCGCCACGGCGGCCTGGCGCCCCAGCTCGGCGGCGGCGGCGGCCGTCAGTTGCAGGCCATGGCCCTTGGGCATCGCATCAATAGGGATGTGCTGCTCAGTGTGTCAGGGGTGGGTCAGGGGCGCGGTTGCCGCGGCACCAGCCCCAGGCCGTTGTGCACCGCCGCCGCCACGCCACGGCCCATCACCGTTTGCACGTCGGCCACCACCAAGCCGGTGGAACTGCCGCCGTCGAGGTTGAGGGCATCCACCAGCCCCTGCTGCCGCAGCAGCTGGGCGGTTTCCCAAAGGGTGGGCCCGGGCCCGTTCACCCCCTGCAGGGTGATCAGCCACAGCTGGCGGCCATCGCTGCCCACCACCGTGCGTGGGGCCCCCTGTTGCAGGAACCCCGGCGTGAACCCCTCGGCGCTGCCATTGAGCACCACCCGTCCGTTCTGCAGCAGCAGCGGACCGCCCCCCATCACGTGCGGTTTGAGACCCAGGGGGCTGGAGGCGCGGCTGCGCAGGCTGAGCCGATCACCCGGCTGCCAGGGCACACTGCTGCCCCCCCGCGCCACGATCAACAGATCGCCGGCGGCCAGGGGCACACCGCCGTTGAGCTCCCCCAGCTCGTAGCGCTGTTCCACGCGGCCTGCCCGCAGCAGCACCCCCATTTCCGAGCCGGTGATCGGTTGGTAGCTCGGCCCCCAGTCGGGGGTGTAGCGGGCCAGCCCCTTCTGCACATAGCCGCTGTTCACGCTGGCCACCGGCCAGCGTTGGGCCTGGTCGTCCTCCAGGCTCTCCTCGAGGCTGAGCCGATCGAATGCGGGCAGTTCCCCTGGGGCCCAGCCGATGGCGCCACGGTTGAGGATCGGCCCGGAAAGCCATCGCCCCTGCTGGCGCATGGCCCCGAGGGGTAGACGGTTGACGCGGTTGAAATAGCCGCCGTTGATGGCGATCAGGGCCTGACCCTGCCGGGCCAGTTGGGGCAGGCTGCTCAAGCCCTGCATGCCCGATGGGCGCTGCAGCGGTCGCAGCTCGAGGGGCACCTGGCGGGGATCGAGCTGCACGCTGTTGAGCAGCAGCTGTTGGTCGCCGCTGCGCACGATTTGGCGTTGCAGCTGCAACCCCTGCTCCTGCAGCGCCAGCAGCCGTGGATCCCGCTGGGGCCGTGGCGGCTCCACGGCATTGGGGGCCGCCTCCAGAGGCAGGTCGAGCACCAGCCGCCAGGGGGAGGCCAGGCTCAGGCGGCGGGCCTCCCCGGCCCGCAGGGTCAACCAACCGTTGCTGTCGCTGGGGTCGAGCCCCAGGCTGCGCAGCTGCCGTTGTTGCTCAGGGGTGCTGCGCACCGCCAGTTGCAGGCGGCCATCGCCGCTGCGCACCAGGGCTGGGGCCGCCAGATCGAGCACCACGCGTCTGAGCCCCAGGCCCTGGTCGCGGCTCCGGATCGCCAGCAGCTGGGCCTCAGGCAGCTGCAGCTGCAGGGTGCCCTGGCGGTGCTGGATGGTCACCCCCAAGGCCCGCAGCAACCGGGCGGTGGGCACCGCCACTTCGTCGTCGAGGCTGCGTTGTTGGCCCGGCGGCACCAGCACCCGCACGCCAAACCACTCCAGTTCGAGGCCATCGGCCCCGGCGGGGCTGCGGCTGACGCCCAGTTGGCCATCCAGCACCTCCAGCGGCAGCCACAGCTCCCCCTGCTCGAGGCGCCAACGGGCCCGCTGGCGCCAGCCGTTGATCTCCACCCACTCGCCCTGAGAGCGGCCCAGGGGCAGGGGCTGGGCACTTGGCTGTGCACTGGGTTGGGCACCGGGCTGGCTGCGGGGCGCCGGCTGACCCTGATCCAGAGCTGGGGGCGGCAGCAGCGGAATCCCGGGCAGCAGCGCCATCAGCGCTGGCAGGGGTGCCATGGGTCCGCCGCCACAGGTGGCGCCACGGTAGCGGCGTTCTGCGGAGCGGCACGAGCGGGCCTGCTTTTAGGATCGTCGTTTGCCAGCGCGGCCTTGCGGCCGGGCGAGATCGGCCATCACCCTGCGCACCCTGCCGGCGTTCAGCAGCTGAGCCAGCTGCTGAGATCGCGGCATCGCCAGGCCAGAGGGACGCTTCGTTATCGCGTTGGCCACCTTCCATCCGTTCAGGTTGTCGCCGGGTTATGTCGCTGTTCTCACGCCCTGAATGGCCCCATTGCGACAGCCCGGCCCCGGCGGCCGTGGCCGGTGAAAAGGACGCCTGTGGTGTGGGATTTCTGGCGAGCCTGAAGGGTGAGGCCAGCCATTGGTTGCTGCGTCAGGCCCTGCGCGGGCTCGATTGCATGGAGCACCGCGGCGGCTGCGGTGGCGATGGCGATTCCGGCGACGGCGCCGGGGTGCTCTGCGGCATCCCCTGGGGGTTCCTGGAGGCGGTGTGGCCCGCGGCGGCCAGCCCTAGCCATGGGGCCGCCAGCCGTGGCCTGGGCATGGTGTTTTTGCCGGCCGACCCCCAGCGGCGCGACCAGGCCCGCAACTTCTGCGATCAAGAGGCCCAACGGCTTGGCCTGCGCAGCCTGGGTTGGCGTGAGGTGCCGGTGGATCCCACCGTGCTGGGCCCGCTGGCCCGCGGCACCGCCCCGGTGATCGAGCAATGGCTGCTGGCCGCCGACAGCACCGGTGATGCCCTTGAGGCGCTGCTGTTCCGGCTGCGCCGGCGCTGCGGTGATCGGGCCCGCGAGGTGTGGGGCGCCGGCCCCGGCGACCTCTATTTCGCCTCCCTCAGCGGCCGCACCGTGGTTTACAAGGGCATGGTGCGCTCCGAGGTGCTCTCCGCCTTCTACGGCGACCTGCGCGATGAGCGGTTTGCCGTGAGCTTTGCGGTGTACCACCGCCGCTTCAGCACCAACACCCTGCCCCGCTGGCCCCTGGCCCAGCCGATGC
>CAWUND010000166.1:0-3422 GCA_963923815.1 uncultured bacterium | reverse complement strand
CCGAGATGCAGAGCTGGGTGTTTGTGGAAGCCGCCGCCTCAGCGGACCCCCCGTTGATCACGATCGAGGAGATCGGCCGCGACGAGGTGGAGATCCAGGTGGACCTGGAGAAGTGGGACCAGCTGGCCCTCGACCACCGCAACCTGCTGTTTTGGCACGAGGTGGGCCGCGTGCAGAACGACGCCGTGCCCCGCGACGGCTGGGAGATGGCGGCCCTGGCCATCGGCCTCGGCGGCGCCATCGGTGAGCTGTGGGTGCAGGACGGCCTGTTGCTGCTGATGGCCCTGGGGCTCTCCGGCTTTGCCGGCTACCGCCTCTACCTGAAAAACAATTCCGAGAAGCGCCTCCAAGACGCCATCGCCGCCGACGAGCGGGCCATCGACCTGGCCTGCCGCTTCGGGTACAGCCTGCCCAACGCCTACAAGAGCCTGGGCGGCGCCCTCAAGGAGCTGGTGGAGCAAACCCGCAAGAAGAAAAAGCGCGGCTTCTACGAAGACCGGCTGGAGGCGCTGCGCAAGAGTGCCGACAAAGCCCGCTCCGAAATGGCCCAGCAGCAGGGCTCCCGTCAATCCGTGACCAGCGAGAACGTGTATGGCTGAGGCCCTCGACCCCGCCACAACAGCCAAACCCAGCCCCGACCCCAGCCGCGCCCGCCTGGCGCTCGACGACAGCAAGGCCCTGGCCCTGCTGGCCGCCGACGCCTGCGACGACCGCAAGGCCGGCGACATCGTGCTGATCCGGGTGGAGGAGATCTCCTCGATCGCCGATTGGTTTGTGATCGCCAGCGGCTTCTCCGATGTGCAGGTGCGCGCCATCGCCCGCTCCGTGGAGGACAAGCTCGAGGAGCACACCGGCCGCCTGCCGCTGCGCAAGGAGGGGCTCAAGGAGGGGCGCTGGATCCTGCTGGATTACGGCGAGGTGATCGTGCACGCCCTCACCCCCGATGAGCGCAGCTACTACGACCTGGAATCCTTCTGGGGCCACGGTGAGACCGAACGCTTCGTAGGGTCGGGCGACGCGTCACCGGCCTGAGGCCGCAGCCCCATGGCCGCCCCGGATCCCCTGCCTGAGCTGTCCGGGGTGGCCTGCCCGGTGCCCCCGGAGCAGCGCCCGTTGCAGCAATACCAGGAGCTGCAGGCCTCGTGGTTTTTCGTGTGGCCCCACAACGGCGATGCGGGCCTGGCGGTGCCGCTGCTGCGCAGTTGGCTGATCGTGTTGCCGCTCACCGTGCTGGTGGCCACTGGCAGCTACACCCTCCGCCACGATCTGGTGCGGCTGGTGCTGGCGGGCATGGTGGCGGCCCTGGTGGTGCCCCTGCTGATGCTGGTGCGGCAATGGCTGGGCTGGACCAACCTGCAGAAGCGGCTGATGGCCACCGCCATCGAATACGAGGAATCGGGCTGGTACGACGGCCAGGTGTGGGAGAAACCGGTGGCCTGGCGGCAACAGGATCTGCTGGTGGCCACCCATGAGGTGCGGCCGGTGCTGCTGCGGCTGCAGCAGGCCATGGCCATCACCGCCGCGCTGCTGCTGGCGGGGTCGAGCCTCTGTCAGGCTCTCTGAGCGCGAGGGGCCCCTGCCCAGATGAGCTTCAGCAGCTTCGGATCGGGTGTGGGCTCGAGCGGTCGCTCCACGGCGCCCACCCTGGAGGTGCGCCTCACCCGCAACGGCATCACCGAATCGGTGCACCGGGTGCATGCGGTGGTGTGCGACCAGCAGGGCCGGGTGCTGATGCGGGCCGGCGATCCCCAGCAGCTGAGCTTCATGCGCTCGGCGCTCAAGCCCTTCCAGGCCCAGGTGTTCGTGAGCAGCGGCGCCGCCGACCAGGGCAACCACGATGAGCGGGCCCTGGCGATCGCCTGCGCCTCCCACGCCGGCGAACCGGGCCAGGCGCGGGAGGCCTTCAAGATTTTGTGGAAATCAGACATCGAGACCGAGCAGCTGCAGTGCCCCACCCCGGCCGGGCGGCAAAGCCCGCTGGAGCACAACTGCTCCGGCAAGCACGCCGCCTTCCTGGCCACCTGCAAGCGCATGCAATGGCCGATGGAGAGCTACATGCAGCTCGACCATCCGCTGCAACAGCAGGTGCTGCGGCGGGTGGGGAAGCTGTTGGGCATGCCCGGGGCTGAGCTGGTGACGGCCCGCGACGACTGCGGCGTGCCCACCCTGCAGCTGCAGCTGGCGCAGATGGCGCTGCTGTTTGCCCACCTGGGGGCCGGTGGGGAGCCGGAGCTGGAGCGGCTGAGCCGGGCGATGCTGGCCCACCCGGATCTGGTGGCCGGAGAAGGCCGCTTCGACACCGCCGTGATGCGCAGCGGCCACGGCCAGGTGCTGAGCAAGGGCGGCGCCGAGGGCATCCAATGCCTCAGCCGCGTGGGCGAAGGGCTGGGGCTCGCCATCAAGGTGGAAGACGGCGCCAGCCGCGCCAAGCGCGCCGTGGCCCTGCACCTGATGCGCCAGCTGGAGTGGCTCACCCCCTCCACCCTGGAGGAACTGGGGCAGCAGTTCCTGGAGCCCAACCCCGGCGTGCAGCTGGAGGTGAGCGGCGAACTGCGCTTCGACAACGGCCGCTAGGCGCCCTCAGCCCCCGAGGGCGTCGCGCTCAAACTGGGCCGCCGCCGCCTCGGTGGGCTCCACGGCAAACAGGGCCTCGGCGATGGCCGGGCTGATGGTGAAGGTGTCGAGGCCCTCGGCCGCCAATCGGGCCAGGTCGTTGGGGCTGCGCAGGCTGGCCACCAGCAGCCGCAGCGGCGAGCCCACCCCCGCCACGCACCGCTGCATGCGCACCAGCTCGCCATGGCCGTCGCGGCCCAGGTCGCCGATGCGGCCCAGGTAGGGGGCGATGTACTCGGCCCCCAGGGCCGCCGCCAGCAGCACCTGGGCCGGCTCGTAGCAGGCGGTGAAGGTGATGGCGTGGCCCTCGGCGATCAGGGTGCGGGCCGCAGCGGCGCCGGTGCGGGTGATCGGCAGCTTCACCCAGATGCGCCCGGGGGCGAGGGCCGCCAGGGCGCGGCCGCAGGCCACCAAATCCGAGCCCCAGGCCTGCAGGTGCAGCTCCTGGGCCCCCAGGGCCAGGGCGTCGCCCGTGAGCTGCTCCAGGCGCTCCAGGGTGCAGGGCTGGCCCGCCCGCAGCAGCAGCGTGGGGTTGGTGGTGATGCCCCGAAACAGGCCGCTGGGCAGCCACTGGCGCCAGGCCTGGGGATCGGCGCAATCCAGAAACAGGCGCAGCGACATGGGGCACATCCGGCCCCACCATCCTGCGCCCGGAACGCCTGTGGTGTATGGTTTTTGGGTCGACGCGGGGTAGAGCAGTCTGGTAGCTCGTCGGGCTCATAACCCGAAGGTCGGTGGTTCAAATCCGCCCCCCGCCACCACTTCTTCAAACCCCGGGCTTCCCAGAAGCGCCGGGGTTTTTTGATGCC
>CAWUND010000165.1:0-3428 GCA_963923815.1 uncultured bacterium | reverse complement strand
CACCTTGAAGAAGCGCTCGTCGCCGTCTTCGTAGTTGGTGGAGTTGAGGATGCACTTGCCACCGGCCACCTTGAGGCCGGCCTCCATCTTCTGCCACTCGGTGGAATCGAGCATCAACGGCAGGTTGACGTTGGTGACCAAACGGCTCACCAAGGCCGTCATGTCCCGCTCGCCGTCGCGACCCACGTAGTCGACGTTGACGTCGAGCACGTGGGCGTTCTCCTTCACCTGGCCGCGGGCCACGGCCACCAGGCCATCCCAATCCTCCTCAGCCAGCAGATCACGCACCTTCTTGCTGCCGCTGGCATTGAGCCGCTCACCAATGATCAGGAAGGAGTTGTCCTGCAAGTAGGGCGTGGTGCCGTAGATGGAGCTGGCGCTGGGCTCGTAGGCCAGGGCTGGGCGTGGATCCGCAGCGTTGTGGCGCAACTCGGGGGTGCGCACCCGCCGTGGGGCCGGCTTCAGCTCTGAGGCCAATTCCGCCAGGGCTGCGATGTGGGCCGGGGTGGTGCCGCAACACCCACCAATCACCTGCACGCCGAGGTCCTCCACGAAGTGCATCAGCTGCATCTTCATTTCCACCGGCGTCAGCCGGTAGTGGGCCACCCCACCGATGTTTTCGGGCAATCCGGCATTGGGAATGCAGCTCACCACAAAGGGGCTGTGCTCGCTGAGGTAGCGCACGTGCTCCTTCATCTGCTCAGGCCCCGTGGCGCAGTTGAGCCCGAGCACATCGATCGGGAAGGGCTCAAGAATCGCCACCACCGCGGCGATGTCGGAGCCCACCAGCATCGTGCCGGTGGTCTCCATGGTCACGCTCACCATCAGGGGGCGGCGTTCACCGGTTTTGGCGAAGGCCTGCTCAATGCCCTGCAGGGCCGCCTTGATCTGCAGCACGTCCTGGCAGGTCTCGACGATGAACAGATCCACATCGCCGGCGATCAGCCCCTCCGCCTGCTCGGCGAAGGCATCCCGCATCTCGTCGAACCCGATGTGCCCGAGGGTGGGCAGCTTGGTGGTGGGGCCCATGGATCCCGCCACAAACCTGGGCTTGTCGGGGGTGCTGTAGGCATCCGCCATCTCACGGGCGAGCTCAGCGGCCCGCTTGTTGATGGCGAAGGCCTGATCCTGCAGGTCGTACTCCGCCAACACCGTGGAGGCGGCCCCGAAGGTGTCGGTCTCGATCACATCGCAGCCCGCATCCAGAAACAGGCGATGCACCGCCTGGACGGCGTCCGGTCGGGTGAACACCAGGTTTTCGTTGCACCCCTCCAGGGCGGCGCCGCCGAAATCCTCGGCGCTGAGGTCCATCTGCTGCAGCGAGGTGCCCGTGGCCCCGTCGAACACCAACACCGGATGTTCAGGGCTGTGGAGCCGCTCGAGGAAGCCGATCCGTTGGGTCGCCAGCATCAACCGTTTAAGCGCACGCGCGTGACCCAGTGGTCATAGGCGGGATCACGGCCCTCTGTGATCGCGGTGAGCCGTTCGCGGATCGCATCCATCACGGGACGCTGGGGGCGCAGGTCGGTGCTCTCCACCCGCCGCACCGGCGTGACCTTGGCGGCGGTGCCGCTGAGGAACACCTCGTCGGCGACGAACAGCTCACTTTTGTCCACCGGCCGCTCCAGGGTGGGGATGCCCATCGCCTGGGCCAGCTCCAGCACGCTGGCGCGGGTGATGCCCTCCAGGATGTCCTGATCCACCCCGGGGGTGATCAGCACGCCGTCGCGCACGATGAACAGGTTCATGCCGCTGGCCTCGCTCACCTTGCCGCGGCTGTTGAGCAGCAGGGCTTCATCAAAGCCACTCTTCACCGCCTCGGTTTTGGCCAGAGAGCTGGTGATGTAGGCGCCGCTGATCTTGCCGCGCAGGGGCAGGGAGCGGTCCTCCTGGCGGGTCCAGGAGCTGATGCGGCAGCTCACCCCCTCCGGGGAGAGGTAATCGCCCAGTTCCAGGCCGTAGATCAGGAAATCGGTCTCGATGTTGTGCAGCCGCGGCGCAATGCCCAGGTCGCTCGTGTACACGAACGGCCGCAGGTACACCGGGCAGTTGGGCTTGTTGGCCTGGAGAAAGTGCTGTATGGCGGCGTGGATGGTCTCCTCGCTCAGCTCGGTGAGCAGCAGGCGGGCGCTCTGGCTGAGGCGCTTGGCGTGGCGGTCGGCCCGGAACAGCAGGATCTCCTGCCCATCGGCAGGGTTGGGGATGGCCCGCATGCCCCCGAACGCCCCGGTGCCGTAGTGCAGCGCATGGGTGGCCACCGACAGGGTGGCTTCGGCGAAGGGCACGCAGCGGCCACCGAACCAGGCGTAGGGCAGGAATTGGTGCATCGATCCGGCGGGCGGTGCGGGCCACAGCTGCTGATGATCTTCTCACCGCCGCCCCCGGCCCCGCGAGCGCTCGCCCCCTGCAAGATGGGCGGATGCACCGTCTTGCCGCCGTGCCAGGCAGCACCAGCCCCTCCGATGGGGTGGTGTTCATCGAGCAGCCACCGGCGGAGGTGGTGCTGCTCAGCAGTGCCGACACCGACCTGGCGGCCCTGGCGTCGCTGCTCGACCACGACCCCCATCCCCTGGGGGAGGCCGTGGCCATCCGGGCCCTGAATCTGGCGGCCCTGCAGCATCCGGCGGTGTGCGACCACTACCTGCGCACGAGCCTGCAACAGACGCGGCTGCTGGTGGTGCGCCTGCTGGGGGGCCGCAGCCACTGGGGCTATGGGTTGGAGCAGCTGCAGCGGTGGGCGGCTCAGGCGCCCGGTCGCCAGCTGATGGTGTTGGCGGGCACCCCCGACCTGGAAACGGAGTTGCTGCCCCTGGGCACGGTGGACCCCACCATCAGCCGTGCCTGCGGCCGATGCCTGCAGGAGGGGGGAGGCGACAACCTCCAGCGGGTGTTGCACAGCCTGCGGGGCCTGCTGGAGCAGGGGAGCGCCGAGCCCCCCTGCCCGCAGCCCCTGGCCGATCCGTTGCCCCACGACTGGCGGGAGGAACCGGGCCCACGGGTGGGCGTGGTGCTGTACCGGGCCCTGCTGCAGGCGGGCGACCTGGCCCTGGTGGAGGCCCTGCTGCAGGCCCTGCGCAGCAAGGGGTTAGCCCCCAGGGCGCTCTGGGTGAGCAGCCTGCGCAGCGACGCGGTGCAAGGGGGGGTGGCCGACCTGCTGCGCCGTGAAGCCGTGGAGCTGGTGCTGTGCACCACCTCCTTCGCCTCCGTTCAATGGAGCGAAGCGGGCCTGGGGGCGCCGCTCTGGGAGGGCCTGGCTGTGCCCGTGCTGCAACTGCTGTGCAGCAGCCAGAGCCGCGAGGCCTGGGAGGCCAGCAGCTTGGGGCTTTCCCCGCTCGACCTCAGCCTGCAGGTGGCCCTGCCGGAACTGGATGGGCGCATCACCACCCGGGTGGGGGCCTTCAAACAACCGATCAGCGCCGATCCACGAC
>CAWUND010000164.1:0-3437 GCA_963923815.1 uncultured bacterium | reverse complement strand
TCTGGCGCCACCGGCGGCGTGGCGGCCCTGGCCCTGGCCCAGGCGGGCCTGCAGGTGTTGGTGCTGGAGGCGGGGCCGGAGCTGAGCGCGCCGCGGGCCTTCGGCAGCGAACCGCTCAACAGCCTCAAGCGCGTGGCCAGCCTCAGCGCCGGGCGCCAGCGCATCGCCGCCCAGCATCCGGGCTACTGGAAGGCCAACCCGGAGCTCTACGTCGACGAGGTCGACAACCCCTACAGCACCCCCGCAGGCCGCCCCTTCCTGTGGAGCCGCGGCCGCCAGGTGGGGGGCAAGAGCCTCACCTGGGGCGGCATCACCCTGCGGCTCTCGGATTTCGAATTCGCCGCCGCCGAGCGCGACGGCCACGGCCACAGCTGGCCGATCCGCCACGCCGACCTCGACCCCTGGTATGGCCAGCTGGAAACGCTCTTGCAGGTGCACGGCCAGCGCGATGGCCTGCCCCAGCTGCCGGATGGTTGCTACCAAAACGCCCTGCCCCTCACCCCGGGCGAGCGGCACCTGCAGCAGTGCATCGGCCGCGACCTCAACCTGCCCCTGATCCCCTCCCGCGGCTTCCGGCTGCGCAACCCGGCCGAGGGCCCCTGGCCCCGCTCCTGCTCCCAGGGGGGAGCCCTGGCGGCGGCCCTGGCCACGGGGCGCGTGCGGGTGCAGAGCCAGGCGGTGGTGAGCCACGTGCTGGTGGATCCGCGCACGGGGCTCGCCAGCGGCGTGGAGTGGGTGGAGGGCCGGGATCGCGGCCATCGCCACGTGCAGCGGGCCGCCCTGGTGGTGCTGTGCGCCTCCACGATCGAGAGCCTGCGGCTGTTGCTGCACTCCCAGGCGGTGGGCGGGCTGGAGGAGGTGAGCGGGCTGCTGGGGCAGGGCCTGATGGACCACATCTCCGCCAGCAGCTTCTTTGCCCTGCCGCCCCAGCCGGCCGCCGGCGCCACGGAGCTCTCGGGCGCCGGCAGCTGCTTCATCCCCAACACCGTGAACCTTGGGGAGGCCAGCGGCGAGGCCACCAACTTCCGCCGCGGCTACGGCCTCTGGTGCGGCGTGCAGCGCTTTGATCCGCCGGCCCCGCTCAAGCGGCAGCGGCAGGCGGCGATCGGCTTCCTGATCGGCCACGGCGAGGTGCTCAGCCAGCCCCACAACCGGGTGAGCCTGCATCCGCAGCGCTGCGATGCCTGGGGCATTCCCATCGCCCACATCGATTGCCACTGGGGCGACAACGAACGGCGGCTGGTGGAGCACATGCAGGCCCGCATGCAGGCGGTGGTGGCCAGTGCCGGCGGCACGATCCGGCCGCTGGAGGAGCTGTTTGTGATGCCGCTGCTGGAGCCGCTGGTGCGCAGCAGCACCGCCCTGGCCCCCGGGGCCGCACCGCCCGGCTACTACATCCACGAATTGGGGGGCGCCCCCATGGGCAGCAGCGAGGCCACCGGCGTGGTCAACCGCTGGAACCAGCTGTGGCGCACCCCCAACCTGCTGGTGACCGACGGCAGCTGCTGGCCCAGCGCCGGCTGGCAGAGCCCCACGCTCACGGAAATGGCCCTCACCTGGCGCGCCTGCGACCACGCCGCCGCGGCGCTCAAGCGGGGTGAGCTTTAGCTGACCAAACGCCAGATTTGGTGTCAACCACCACATCGGCGCCCAGCCCTGGGCCGCACACTGAGCGGGCGACCTTCACGGGTCGGGCAAGGGAGAAACACCAAGCGGGGGTTGGCACTCCCGCTTTTTTGTGTTCATTCAAATGGGCTGATTCTTCAGCGCCGGTTCACTCAGCGCCCTTGTAAAACAGGCCGTTGAGGTAGTGCTGGGCCACGCAGCCATCGCCGCAGCCGTTCTGAAACAGGAAGCCGGCCAGGGCGGAGGTGATCACGCGGTATTGGTCCCAATCCGGGCGGTTGCTCAGGAAGGTGCGCATGCCGTCGAACAGGGCCTCGGGCACCTCCGCCTCCAGGCTGATGCGGGGGGCCGGCTGGGGGTCGTGGTCGTCCTGCTGGTGGAGGCAGCGCTGGAGGTGATCCCTGGCGTGGTCCTGATCCAGCGGCTGCTGGGTTTTCAGATCCAGGGCGTCGTGGTCCAAGCGTGCTTCTCCGTCGCGATGGGGTCAGCAAACCCCAGCAACCGGAGCCCCGTCAACGCGGCTTCACGGGGCCAAAACCATCCTGAAACTGCATGAGACTGGCTGCGGCACAGCTGGTTTCAGGGGCGACTTGTTGAGGCTTACCGGGGCGAATAGCAGCGGTGTGGAGCCTGTCAAGTTCAAGTTGAACGGGAGGGTCAAATCCCCAGAATCGCCGCGATGGGCACCCAGCATGGCCATCGACCTGTGGAAAACACCAACGCCAGCTGTGGAAAACGGCCCGGTCCTGGGGAATCGGATTTTCGATAAGCAGGGCTTATGCGGGCAGGTCTCGTGCGACCCGGGTGAGCCCGAGACAGATGAGCGGCGGAAATGCCTCAGTTGTCTTCGGATTTATCCCGCGGTTTGTAAAGGGTGCGCGGCCCCAGCGGGTGATCCGCATGCGGATAGGGCGCGTGGGTGTGGTCGTGGGAATGGGAATGGTCGTGTGGGTGATCGTGCCCGTGGTCGTGATGGTGGTGGTGGTGCCCCATCGGGATCGGGATGCCATCGGGCTGGCAGGCGCCGGTGCATTCGTGCTCGCACAGGGTGCAGGCCTCCACCAGGCCCTCCACGTGGTGGTGGTGGCTCTGCTGCGGCGCCCCCACCTCGGTTTCAAACCCCAGCACCTGGGCGCGGTATTTGCACAGGGAGCAGTTCATCTGCGTCTCACCGCGCACCACCTCCTGCACCCGCTCCAGGAAGGTGTCGATCACCAGGGGGTGGTCGCCCAGGTAGGGGGCGTCGAGAAACTCCACCTCGGGGTGGTCGGCCGCCACCAGCTGGGTGTGCTGGCGGATGCGGCTCACCAACACCCCGGAGAAGAGGAAGTAGGGGAACACCACGATGCGCTTGAAGCCCAGGCGCACCACGTGCCGCAAGCCCGGCTCCACCAGCGGGAAGGTGACCCCCGAATACACCGTTTCGCCCCAGCCGAAGCCAAAGCCCTCGGTGAGCATCCGCGTCACCTTCGACACGTTGGAGTTGGCATCCGGATCGGAGGAGCCGCGGCCCACCACCACCAGCAGGGTGTCGCTGAGGGGCACAGCGGTGGGGGCGCCATCGAGGGCCTCCCGGATGCGGGCCCCGGCGGCCAGGATCATGCTGCGATCCACCCCCAGCTCACGGCCGTAATCGATGCGCAGCCCCGTTTCGGCGGCGTAGGTGTTGAGCACCGAGGGGATGTCGTTCTTGGCGTGGCCGGCGGCGAACAACATGCCGGGCACCGCCAGCACCCGCTTCACCCCCTGCTGGCGCAGGTTGTCGAGGCCATCGCGCAGGATCGGCCGCGCAAATTCCAGATAGCCGTAGT